>DATNKQ010000538.1:0-11374 GCA_035603315.1 Thermoanaerobaculia bacterium | reverse complement strand
TTGGCCGGAACGGCCGCGGTTGAGGACGAGCGCCTTGGGATCGATGCCGAGGAGGGAGGCGACTTGCGGCAGGTAGGCCCGCGCGATGCTCTCCATGGCCGCCATGTCGACGCGCTTCTTGCCCTTCAGCTGGGCGGAGATGTCGTCGGCGGTCAGCGAGTTGCCGCGGCCGGGGATCCAGCCGATGTTGCCGCCTTCGGCAAAGCCGATCAGACCGGTGCGCTTGTCGACCGTCGCGCGCCACTCGGTGGTGGTGCCGAGCCGCCAGGCCGCCCAGCCGTTCTGGATGGCCGAGGGGACGGCGCTCTGGACGTCCTCGAGGGGCACGAACGGCTGCGAGGGCTGCAGCCGGTCGCTGACGAAGGCGAGGCTCGACAGGGCGTCGGTGCCTTTCTTCATGGCCTGAGCCCAGGCCTCGCCGCTACAGAACAGGGCGAGCACCATCAACAACAGGAGACTGCTGGACAGGGTCGTACGCAACTTGGTCATGTGTTGTCCCCCTCCTCGGGGACGTGGTCAGGTTTGAGGTTGACTGCAATAAACGGCAATGGGAAGCGGCGGAGACTATGCCGCTTCACCGGAAACGCAACCGAACGCGAAGCCTTTGCAGCTTGTTATACTGCCCAACCTCATTCCGGACGACGTCCTCGGAGAGGTACAGCGGGTCCTGAAATGCTTCCCATACACATGAGTAGTGCTCGCCAGGCCCGAATGCGCTACTCCTCCTTGAGGGTGCCGCTGCGCCACGGTCTGCGGGCCCTCCCGCTCGCCGCCGCCACCGCGCTTTTCGCCGGGTTGGCGCTCGGTCTGGCGCTCTGGGCCGCCGCCCCGGCGCCGGCCGGGGGAGCCGCCCACCAGCCGCCCAACCTCGTCCTCATCACCTTGGACACCACCCGCGCCGACCACCTGGGCGCCTGGGGCTGGCCCTACGCGCGCACTCCCGCCCTCGACGCCCTGGCCGCCCGCGGCACCCGTTTCAGCCGCTGCGACACCGCGGCTCCCATCACCCTGGTGAGCCACGCCACCTTGATGACCGGCCTCTTCCCGCCCCGCCACGGCGTGCGCGACAACGGCACCTTCGTGCTGCCGGCCCGGGTGGAGACCATCGCCTTTCGACTGCGAGAGCGCGGGTACGATACCGCTGCCGTCGTCTCGGCGGTAGTCCTCGCCCGCCGCCAGGGGCTCGACCAGGGGTTCCGCATCTACGACGACGACCTGGGAGCCGGCTACGCCGCCGGGACGGTCGTCTCCGAGCGCCAGGCCGAGGCGACGACGGCGGCGGCGGCCGCGGCGCTCGCCCATCTCAAGCCCCCCTTCTTCCTCTGGGTCCACTACTTCGATCCCCACGAGGAGTACCGGCCGCCCACCCGCTTCGCCGACCTGGCGCGCGGCCCCCACCGGCTGTACGACGGCGAGATCGCCTACATGGACGAGCAGATCGGCGAGCTGCTCCGCAAGCTCCCCGCCGGCACCGACGTGGTGGCGGTGGGCGACCACGGCGAGATGCTCGGCGACCACGGCGAGCTGACCCACGGCCTCCTCCTTTTCGAGGGGGTGCGCCGGGTGCCGCTGATCCTCGCCGGTCCCGGGGTGCCGGCGGGGCAGAACCGCGACTGCCTCGTGCGCACCGCCGACGTGACCCCCACCCTCCTGGAGCTGGCAGGCATCGCGCCGCCCAAGGGACCGGCCGCGCTCGACGGCCTGAGCCTGCTGCCTCTCCTCGCCGGCGGCCGGGCGGCGGGATGCTCGCGTCAGACCTACAGCGAGAGCTTCCTCCCCTTCTTCGCCTACAAGTGGTACCCGCTGCGCGCCCTCGCCAACGAACGCTTCCTCTTCCTCCAGGCGCCGCGCCCGGGCCTCTACGACCTCGACCCGCGGGCCGCCGGCGGCGCCGAGGGCGCCGACCTGGCGGCGGCGCAGCCGGCGGCCGTCCGCCGCTTCCGGGAGGATCTCCGCGGCTTCCTGAAGGCCCGCGGCGAGCCCCTCGACCCCTCCGTCCGCGCCGAGAACGTCCTTACCGAGGAGCAGCGGAAGCAGCTCGCGAGCCTGGGCTACGCGGGAACCGGCGGCGGCGGCGCGGTGACCGGCAGCCTCCCCGACCCGCGGGCGATGACCGACGTCGCCCAGGCGCTCCACCGCGCCGCCGAGGAGGTGCAGCAGGGGCATTGTCCGGCGGCCCTGCCGGAGCTGCAGAAGATCGTCCAGCGCGACCCCCGCAACTTCCCGGCCCTGGACCTGGCCGGCCTCTGCCTCAAGGAGGCGGGGCGGGTCGAGTCGGCGCTCGCCCTCTTCGAGCGCGCCGCCAAGGAGAACGAGCTGTCGCCGGTGCCGGTCGCCAACGCCGCCGGCGCCTACCTGGCGCTGGGGCGGAAGAAGGAGGCCGAGCGCGAGTACCGCCGCGCCCTCGCCCTCGATCCCACCCTCCCGGAGGCGGCGGGCAACCTGGCGCGCCTGCTGCGCGAGCGCGGCGAGCGGAAGGAGTCCACGGCGATCCTCGACGCCGCCCTGGCCGGCGGCGCTCACTCCCCCGAGATCTACCTGGAGCGCGGGGTGGCGCGGGCCGAGGCCGGCAATCTGGCCGGCGCCCTCGCCGATTTCCGCGAGGCGGCGCGCCGCAACCCAGCCAACCCCGTCCCCCTGGAGGACGCCGCGCGCGCCGCCTACCAGCTCCACGAGCTGCGCGCCTCCTCCCAGTATTACGAGCAGCTCCTCCGCTTGACCCCCGGCCGGCGCGATCTCTGGAAGACGCTCGGCGCCCTCTACCTGGAGCTCGACGACTCGACCGACGCCCTCCGCGCCTTCCGCCAGGCCCTGCGCCTGGAGGTCGAGCCCGGGGAGCGGCAGAAGCTGGAGGAGATGGTCAAGGAGCTGGGAGGGTGAGGGGACGCCCGGCCTTCCTGTCCCTGGCCCTGGCCGGCCTGGCGGCAAGCGCCGCTGCGCAGCCGGCCGCGGCGCCGCCGTCGGCGGCGCCGACATCGCAATCGACTGCCGCCCTCCGGCCGCCGCTCTTCGACGGCCTCGGCAGCTACCACCGCAAGATCACCACCGGCTCCGCCCAGGCCCAGCGCTACTTCGACCAGGGCCTGCGGCTGCTCTACGCCTTCAACCACGAGGAGGCGGAGCGCTCGTTCGCCGCGGCGGCCCAGCTCGACCCCGCCTGCGCCATCTGCTTCTGGGGGGCCGCGCTGACGCTCGGGCCGAACATCAACCTGCCGGCGATGGCGGAGCGCAGCCGCCAGGCCTACGAGGACCTGCAGAAGGCCCTGACCCTGGCTGCCCGTCCGGAGACCGCGGCGAGCCCGGTCGAGCAAGCGCTCATCGGCGCCCTCGCCCACCGCTACTCCGACCCGCCCGCCGCCACCCCGGCGGCGCAGCAGGCGCTCGACGCCGCCTACGCCGATGCCATGCGCGAGGCGGCGAAGCGCTTCCCGGCCGACCTCGACGTCGCGACCCTCTTCGCCGAGTCGATGATGGACCTGCGGCCCTGGGACCTCTGGACGGCCGACGGCCGGCCGCAGCCGGGCACGGCCGAGATCCTCGCCACCTTGGAGGGGGTGCTGGCGAAGGATCCCCGGCATCCGGGGGCCAATCACTACTACATCCACACCGTCGAGGGCTCGCCGCACCCCGAGAAGGCGGTCGCCGCCGCCGACCGCGTCGGCCGCATGATGCCCGCCGCCGGTCACCTCGTCCACATGCCGGCGCACATCTACGAACGCGTAGGGCGCTACGCCGACGCCGCTGCGGCCAACCGCCGCGCCATCGCCGCCGACCGCGCCTATCTGGACCGGACCGGCCCGCCGATCCTCTATTCCATGTACGTCGCGCACAACTACCAGTTCCTCGCCGCCACGGCGATGATGGAGGGCCGCGGCGCCGAGGCGGTCCAGTCCGCTCGCGCCATGCTCGAGCACGCGCCCCTCGAGATGCTGCGGCAGATGCCGGGGATGGATTTCGTCCTCCAGCTCCCCCTCTTCGCCATGATCCGCTTCGGCCGCTGGGACGACATCCTCGCCGAGCCGGCGCCCCCCGCCGACCTCCTCTATCCCACCGCCGTCTGGCACTACGCCCGCGGGCTCGCATTGGCCAGCAGGGGGAAGACCGGCGAGGCCCACGACGAGCTCGCCGCCCTGGACGCCATCGCCGCCAAGGTGCCGGCGGACCAGCCCGCCGGCTACAACACGGCGAAAGCGCTCCTGGCCATCGCCTCGCAGTCGCTGGGCGGCGTGCTGGCCGCCAAGCGCGGCGCGGCCGACGAGGCCGCCGGCCTCCTGGCGCGGGCGGCGACAGGCGAGGACGCCCTCAAGTACGACGAGCCGCCCGACTGGCCGCTCCCCATCCGCCATCAGCTCGGCGCCGTCCTCCTGGCCGCCGGCAGGGCGGCGGAGGCCGAGGCGGTCTACCGCGAGGACCTGAAGCGCAATCCCAGGAACGGCTGGTCGCTCTACGGTCTGGCCCAGGCCCTGCGCGCCCGGCGCGCGGAGGCGTCGGCCGTCGAGAAAGACTTCCGGCAGGCGTGGAAGAACGCCGACGTCCGGCCGACCGCCTCCGTCTTCTGATTCGCTGCCGTCTCTCGGCACTGCTTTTTCTGTCCCCCTCGGCGTCCGTGCGGCACCGTAAATTGTATAGAGATGCCGTAGACGCTAAAGAAAAGGAGGAACGCATGAAAGCAGCAGCCCGCCTCTTCGCCTTCGCCACCCTCGCCCTCGTTCTCGTGCCGGCGGCCCACGCGGCCCACGACTGGACGGCGGTCACCTCGACGGGAGCGATCGACAGCACGTCGCTGGGGATCTACTTCTTCAACGGCGCCGTCCTCACCTTCCCGCCAGGCTCCGGGTCGCTCGGCACGATCGTCGCCCGCTACAACGTCACCAACACCTTCGACAACAACGCCAACCCCGACATGCCGGGCTGGACGACCCTGGAGTTCGGCTACAGCAATCCTGGCGCCTTCGGCGCGGTGAACGCGACGCTCTTCCAGGTCGATCCGTGCAACGGCGCTCAGGTGACCCTGTGCACCGTCAACGCCCTCGCCGGCGCCACCAACACCTGCAGCACCTGCACCTTCACGGCCGCCATGGATTTCAGCCGCCACCTCTACTACGTCCTGGTGAGGATAACCCGGCCCGCCTCCACGGTGACGGCGTCGGCCAACTCGCTGCGCATCTTCTAGACCGCCGAGCCGCGGGTCCTTTCCGGGAAGGAGCCCCGGGGGACCCGCGGCGGTTCCCCAGGTTGGCGCGGTCGCCGCGGTGCCATAGGATGGCCGCGGCGCCCAGGACCCCAGGATGAAGACGGTAGGGATCGTCGGAGGCATCGGACCGGACTCGACGGTCGAGTACTACCGCGCGATGATCGCCGCCTACCGGGAGCGGACGGCGGATGGGAGCTATCCACCCATCCTCATCAACAGCATCGACATGAAGAGGATGCTGGGCCTCATCGCTGCCGACGATCGGGCCGGGCTCACGGAGTATCTGGCGGCAGAGGTGGAGAGGCTCGCGCGGGCCGGCGCGGAGCTCGGTCTGCTGGCCTCCAACACGCCGCACCTCGTCTTCGACGCCCTCCGCCATCGGTCGTCCATTCCCCTCGTCAGCATCGTGGAAGCGGCCTGTGCAGCCGTCAAGGCCCTGGGTTTGAGAAAGCTCGGCCTCTTCGGCACCCGCTTCACCATGCAGGGGCGCTTCTACCCGGACGTCTTCTCGAAAGAAGGGATCGCCCTGGTCGTGCCCGAGCCGGACGAGCAGGACTACATCCACGACAAGTACATGAACGAGTTCGGCAAGGGCATCCTCCTGCCGGAGACGCGCGAGCGGCTGCTGGCGATCGCGGGGCGGCTGCTGGAGCGGGAGGGTATCGACGGCCTGATCCTCGGAGGCACGGAGCTGCCCCTCATCCTGCGGGATGCCACCTACCGCGGTATCCCCTTGCTCGACACCGCCAGGATTCACGTCGAGCGCGCTCTCGCCGAGGCCTTCGCGTAGGCGGCGCCGGGGAATTTCCCCCGCACCGTGCAGGTTCTGTAAGGCTTTCCAGCGCCCGGCCCACCCGGCGCCTCCGTTCTTTGAGCTCTTCCGTAGGGTGTGCTCCGCGCACCGTCAACGGCTGCAGGCGCGAAGAGCGCGAGGGCCCCTGCCCAAGGCGGGGACGTCGCCAGCCCACAAAGGGCAACGCGTGCCCAAAGAAGGGCGACCCGTGCCCTAAGAAGTTTGGGCTCGCCACAAGTTGGGCACCGGCCGCCCAAAGAAGGGAAGCGGCTGCCCCAAGAAGGGCGAGGCCTTCCCCAAGTGGGGAAGGGTACTTCCCCAAGAAGGGCGGGCACTTCCCCAAGAAGGGCGAGCCAATCCCCACGAATATTTCCCGCCGTATCGCTCTACGGATGAAATTATCGCCAACGGCGGCTTCGTATCGCCGCCAGACGCCGTGGATCGGCGAAGGGAGCTTTACTTCGCCGACAGGGCGTTTGCGACGGAAACCGCAGCCTTTCGACGCAGATCGGGGCCCCGTCTCGCTCCACGCCAGGATTTCACCGTATAAGGAGCCCTGAAACGGTTTAAAGCCCGCCGTTTCCGTAACAAGGCTCCTGACAAGCGAGAATTCGCGCC
This sequence comes from Thermoanaerobaculia bacterium, assembly GCA_035603315.1. Classification (GTDB taxonomy): domain Bacteria; phylum Acidobacteriota; class Thermoanaerobaculia; order Multivoradales; family UBA5704; genus DATNKQ01. The sequence goes on along the minus strand of DATNKQ010000538.1, from coordinate 4,769 downwards.
GCTCTCGCCGATTCCCGCCCAACAGCGCGAAAACGCTCCCGTCAGCGCCGAAAGACGCCCATATCGGTGCGGCGCCCTCCGCGAAGACGGAACGGCGCTCGCGGCCGCTTTGCGTGCCTGAGGTCCGAGGTGCCAGGTGATTCCCGGGCCTGCCGGCCTGCCACTCGTGCGGCGGGCCGGCCTAGCCAAACGTAGCGTCGTATCGCTAGGCGGAGCGCCGGACTGCTAATCACAGCGCCGTATCGGCAAACCGTTGCCCGGTATCCGTTCCCGCAGCACCGTTTCGGAATCCGTAGGCCGGTCTCGGTTTTCGTAGCGCCGTATCGGTAACCGCAGGCCCGGTATCGGTGACCGTGGCCCGCTATCGGTTTCGGGAGCTGTGCCACGCCCACCGTGCCTAGGAATCGACAACCGGCCGCCGGCAACGCTATCCGCGCAGGTATTTCACGGCCGCGGCGCTGCCGTATAGGTATCAGAGGCGCGGATGCGCCATCCTCGATAATTTCACGGTAACGACGGGCCACGAGGTCCCACGGGAGCCGCACTCTCTTGCTTCTCCCGGCCCCACACGCTCCGCCCTACAGTGCCAAGCTCCCACGGGCATGAGGCCTCCAAGAGGTCTGCTATGGCGACCGGCGACGGCGTCAGTGCAAGTCCGGCTCCTTCGAGGGCTAGAACAGCAGTTCGCGCTCCACAGTCAGCGCTGCTGCGAACAGCGCTTCCGTTTCCTCATGCTAGAAGATCACGGCAGGAGCGTCGCCACGCTCCAACGCTTCCCACTCCCGGAACATCGCCACGGCCTACAGCTTCTCGATCAACCTCCGGCTCCGAAGCGGTGGTGGTCTCCTCACCTGCGCAGGTAGCGAGGAAGGCTGGAGAGAATGCGCTGGGGGCGGGTACACTGCTACCATCTCTGCTGGTGCGCATCGGCTTGAGTTTTTGTGCGCCATAGGAGGGAAGCAGGTTGACTATCGGTTCGGCATGTGTGAGGAGGCCTGGATGACAACGACTGACGTATATGGCAGCCGGCAAGGCGAAAAATATGATCCGAAAAATCATCTCGATTAAGAACGTCGGGCGGTTCCTTAGCTACAGCGCTTCGGGCGACGTTGAGCTCAAGCGTTACAACCTGGTCTTTGCGGAGAACGGCCGGGGCAAGACGACACTTTGCTCTATTCTCCGCTCACTCCAGTCGGGAGACGCTGCACACGTTCTGGGGCGCACTACTCTCGGAACGCGCGGCGCACCTGAGATTACGATCTTGGTGGATGGAAGGACCGCCGCGTTCAATGCGGGAGCATGGAACACAATCATCCCGAACATAGCCATCTTCGATTCGACGTTTGTTTCGGAGAACGTTTGTTCGGGCGATTCCGTCGACCTTGGCCACAGACGCAATCTCTATAGGGTTATCGTCGGCAGGCGGGGCGTAAACCTTGCGCGCCAGATTGACGAACTCGACGCGGAAAGCCGCGAGAAGAGCACTGAGATTAGGTACAAGCGCGCGGTCGTTCAGGCATTGGTGCCGCAGGGATTGACTGTCGATGATTTTCTACCTCTTAGGGAAGACATTGCAATAGACGCAAAGATCGCTGCTAAACAAAATGAATTGGAGGCCGTGAAGCAAGCAGGCGAGATCAAAAGCCGTGCGTCTTTGTTGGCCCTTGCTCTGCCAGAGTTCCCAGTCGCATTTGCGGGACTGCTTGGCAAGACAATCGAGGGCATCGCCGAAGATTCCGAACAGAGTATGAGAAGGCAGGTCGAGGTGCACGGCATGCACGCGCGTGGTGAGTCCTGGTTGGCCGAAGGCCTAGGCTTCACCCGCGACATAGCGTGCCCGTTCTGCGGCCAGGCTCTCGCCGGCGTTGCTTTGATCGCAGCGTATAGAACATATTTCAGTGAAGCTTACAACGCCTTGAGAACTGAAATCACTGGCTTGCGCAACACTATCGACACCTATTTAGCTGACCGTGAGATTGCGCGGATGGAGAGAATTATCGACCAGAACATCTCTGCTGTCGAGTTCTGGTCAAGGTTCTGCGAGATTACAGTACCCACCTTTGTCGGAGCGGATAAAGTCGGAGATATATTGCGACCTTTGCGGCAGGCGGCTCTCGCCCTTGTCGATCGCAAGGCCGCTACCCCGCTCGAGCCTCTAGTCCCAGATTCCTCCTTCATAGCTGCTCATGCTGCTCTTGTCGTAATGCAGAACGATGCCGTCAGATACAATCAGGCAGTGCGAACGGCAAATGCCACTGTAGCGGCGAAGAAAGCAGCGACCAATGCTGCCGATGTCAGGAGCCTTGAGAGCGCGCTCGTCCGCCTCTATGCGGCGAAGAAGCGGCACGAACCTGGTGCGAGGACGGCCTGCCAAGACTACGAGGTAGCGCTGGCAGAAAAAAGGGCAATCGACGACCAAAAGGTGGGAGTCAAGGAGAAGCTTGACAACGATACACGAGAGGTGATCGGATTGTACGAACAGACCATTAACAAGCTGCTCGATGACTTTCAAGCAGGTTTTCGACTCACCGGAACCACACACGGGTACCCTGGGGGCGTCGCCGGCGCCACGTACCAGATTCTTATCAACGAGACGGCGGTTGACTTAGGTGGCCCCGACACACCGGTTGACACGCCGAGCTTCAAGAACACGCTCAGTTCCGGCGACAAGAGCACGCTCGCCCTCGCGATCTTCTTAGCTCAACTTGATCACGATCCTGAGGCAGCTAACAAGATCGTGGTTTTCGACGATCCATTCAATAGCCAGGACAACTTTCGAAAGGACTGCACTGTTCAGCGGATTAAAAAATGTGGCGACCTTTGCCAGCAGGTCATCGTGCTGTCGCATGATCAGGGATTCCTAAAGCGAGTCTGGAATCGCATCGCACCTCAGGCTGCAGACAGGAAGTGCCTCCAGTTTTCCCGAATCGGCGTGCGCGACACGAGAATCTCAACGTGGGACATCGAGCAAGCAACACAGGCTCGCTTCCTCGCTGACCGCGAGGCTCTCGCGGAGTACTACAAGACGGGTGAAGGCATTCGTAGGGAAATTGTGAACAAGGTGAGGCCAGTTCTCGAGACCTACTGTAGGAATCTCTATCCGAGCGAGTTCGCCGACGACGCGCTCGGCACAATCATCGGCAAAATCCGAGCGTACGGTGCCCCTCACCAGCTTTTCCCTCTGCTTGACGACTTTGACGTTCTGAACGAGTACACTCGCCGCTATCATCACGGTGAGAATCCGAGTGCTGCCACGGAGCCGATCAGCGACAGCGAGCTTCAGGGTTTCGTGAAGAAAACATTAGCTATTACTGGAGGCTGCTAGCTAGTAGGCCGCCAACCATTGTGCTCCGAGTCGCCTTTCCCAAACGCACGGGTGAGTGCCGGAACAACAGCTTAGTTCTCGTTATCCATTTCCGTGAGACGGTGGTGTTTCTTTGCCCAAGAGATAACCAACAACCGTGCCGAGAAGACCCATTACAAGAGTGATTTGGCGGTCGCTATAACCAATTACGACCAAGAACATCGCTAACGTAATAATAGCAAGTGTGCCTACGAGGCGGAGCACCGCCTGAGGCTGACGGCCCGTCTTGACTAGGTAGGCCGCCAGAAGCATCACAAGAAGGCCGAACGCGAGGACAGTGACTCCAACAGTCATCGGGTTGGCACCACTGCTCTGCCACCATGATGTCGGACTCCTGGATAGTGCCGGTAACAGTGCTTCTCTTTCGGCCCTTAGCTCAGCAATTCGGACGTCGGTCGCACTCGCTGAGGCGCCAGGGTTGCTATCGCCAACTTGCTCCTCGACGCTTAAGTCCTTCATTTTTGTTTCCTCACTTGCTGGCCTCGAGATGCAGTCAATGCTGCCTCTAAGTGCGCAATACGAATGGAATACGCCTGCTCGAAGAAACTAAGAGACTCAGCATTTGCCCAGACCCAACCACATTCTTCAAGGAAATACTCAGGCGCATAGTTGGCATCTTGCGAGTTCTTCGTCGGCTTTACTTTGTCTGAAGCCAAAGTCCATTGCTTCAAGGAGTTCCTCTCCGCCGAATCCGAAAACGGCCGGCGCGCCTCTTGTAGTTGGTGGAGTGAGGCGAACAAACTATTGGCTTTAATCAATTCGTCGTAGATTATGGTCTTCGCCTGCGAAGGGATCTGTCTCAGTAGCTGTGTCTCCAAGATGGCGATTTTTCTTTCTTGCTCGCGCACGATTTTCTCGTTCAGCTTGGCCAACCTTAAGACCGACGCGCAATGATCCTCCTGATTGACAGCGCCTGAGGTCGCGGCTGTTTGCGAGGAACGGCCGGCAGCTGGCATTAGAATCATCCAACCGAGCGCGGTTAAGATGAAGAAGGTTCGATGTCTTGCAGCGACCGCAAAGACTCTATTCACGCTTATGTCGCTCCTAAGGCGATGACCGCTAAAGTGTGCACCAGTACCGCTCCCTTCCTCGGGGCCTGATAGGCTCCGGCGGTCCTCGGATCGTCGGCCTGGGTACCGATTTGACGCCTACTAGTCTCCATACTCTGTGGCCTGCCGGGGCGGATACCGAAACACCTCGATGGGATTCTACACTTAGCGCGTGAATCCTTCCACAGCGAATCACCGATTAACCCATGCGCAAGTCCCCAATTGGCTCTGTTGGCATCGATCCCGCAAGCTCCTCCCCCGAGGGGGAATGTGCCCCTCGTCGCTGCAGAGAGGAGACATCATGAAGCGCAATCGCAGCCTGGCCCGCAACTTGGCGGCCGGCGCCGTCGCCGGCG
>DATNKQ010000537.1:0-3232 GCA_035603315.1 Thermoanaerobaculia bacterium | reverse complement strand
CGAGCGCAAGTGGTCGTTCCTCCTCGCCGCCGCCCGCCGCGCGTCGTTGCCGTGCCGGTGCCTCAATGCTAGAGTCGAAAGCCCCCTGCCTACGGGCTTTCCGGGAACCACCGACCTCGTGACGGCGCGGGCCTTGAAGCTTCCCGCCGAGGTGCTCGCGGCGCTCGCCGGCCGGCTCACATCGCGAGGCCGGATTCTGCTCTGGCTGGGGGAGGAAGACCCCGATTTGCCGCCGGATCTCCTGCCAGATCGGGAGCTCAAGCTGGAGGGCAGCGAGCGCCGCCGCATCCTCGAGCTGCGGCGGCGGGATCAGCCGGCAGACGCAACCCTATGAGCACTATCCTCGCCATCGCCAATCAGAAAGGGGGGGTCGGCAAGACCACTACCGCCATCAACCTCGGGGCCGGCCTGGGGGCCCTCGAGCGGCGGATCCTGCTCGTCGACTGCGATCCCCAGGGCAACGCCACCCGCGGCCTCGGCGCCCGGGCTGTCGCCCCCCACCTCTACCATGCCCTCTCGGGCGAGGCCGCGCTCGCGGACACCATCCGCCCGTCCGGCTTTCCCAACCTCGACCTCGTCCCCTCGGGCCGCGACCTGGTGGGGGTCGAGGTGGAGTTCGTCGGCGAGAGCGGCTGGGAGCGGATCCTCGAGCGGACTCTCGCCCCGGTCGCGGAGAGCTACGACGTCATCCTCCTCGACTGCCCGCCCTCCCTGGGGCACCTGACGGTGAGCGCCCTGGCGGCGGCCGACGCGGTCCTCGTGCCGCTCCAGTGCGAGTACTTCGCGCTCGAGGGGATGAGCGAGCTCCTGGCAACGGTCCGGCGCATCCAGGGGGGCCTCAACACGCGCCTCGCCATCGCGGGCATCCTGCTGACCATGTACGACGACCGCACCAACCTGTCGCGCGAGGTGGCCGACGAGATCCGCCGCCACTTCGCGGAGCAGGTCTACGAGACCGTCGTGCCGCGCAATATCCGCCTCGCCGAGGCGCCCAGCCACGGCCTCCCCATCTTCCAGTACGACATCAAGTCGCGCGGCGCGGAGGCCTACCTCGCCTTGGCGCGGGAATTCCTCCGGAGGGCCGCTTGAGCGTCAAGAAGCGGAGCCTGGGACGGGGCCTCGACGCCCTGCTCATGCCGCCGGAACGCGAGGAGGCCGCGGTCAACGCGCTGCCCATCTCCAGCCTGCGCCCCAACCGCCTGCAGCCGCGCACCCGCTTCGACGAGGAAGGACTGGAGGAGCTGGCGGAGTCGATCCGCGCCCAGGGCGTGCTGCAGCCGATCGTCGTCACGCCGGAGGGGGAAGGGACCTACAGCATCGTCGCCGGCGAGCGCCGTTGGCGGGCTGCGCAGCGGGCCGGGCTGGCGGTCGTGCCGGTGGTGGTGCGGGAGGTGGCCGAAGACCGCCAACGCCTGGAGCTCGCCCTGGTCGAGAACCTCCAGCGCAGCGACTTGAACCCGCTCGAAGAGGCCGAGGCCTACCAGGCTCTCCAGGGCTTCGGGCTGTCGCAGGAGGAGGTGGCGGCGCGGGTGGGCAAGTCGCGGCCGGCGGTCGCCAACGCCCTGCGCCTCCTGAAGCTCCCGGAAGCGGTCCGCGAGATGCTGGGGGACGGCCGTCTGACGGCGGGGCAGGCGCGTCCGCTCCTCGCTCTGGAGACCGCCGACCGGCAGCTCGAGCTGGCGGCGCGGGCGGTCGCCCAGGGACTGTCGGCGCGCGACCTCGAGCGCCTGGCGGCCGGCCCGCGCGAGCGCCGGGCCAAGGGCTCCGGGCCGGCCGAGGTGCACGCGGCGGCGGCGGCGGAGAGCCTGACCCGCCGGCTGCAGACCCGGGTCGAGATCCGCCGGCAGGGAAAGGGGGGGATGATCCAGCTCCACTTCCACTCGGAGGAGGAGCTGATGCGTCTTTACGAGCTCCTCATGGAGAAGGGGGAACAGTGATGATCTGGAAATCGGATGCCAAGCAGAGCGACCTCAACGGGTTCCTCGACAGCGGCAGCCACATGGAGGGCGAGCTGCGTTTCGACACCTCCTTCCGCGTCGACGGAAAGTTCAGTGGCAGCGTGATCTCGGACGGCGATCTGATGGTGGGGGAGGGAGGCGAGCTGGAAGGCGAGATCTCGGTCGGCCGGGTCTTCATCTCGGGCACCATCCGGGGCAACGTCCGCGCCCTGCGCCGAGTCCAGATCTCGCCGGGAGGCAAGGTTTTCGCCGACGTCGACACCCCCTCCCTGGTGATCGAGGACGGCGCCGTCTTCGAGGGGCGCTGCTCGATGGCGCGGGAGGCGAAAGTGGGGTCCGCCGCGGCGCCCGATCACCGCGAGGCGGCCGGGGTGGTCGCCGCCCGGGCCGCGCGCGGCGGCGGTCCGGTCAAGGTCTCGTAGGAGGGGAGGAAGGTGAGCGGGTGGCGGGCGAGGAAGCCCTTGTCGAAGGCCGAGGTGAGCACCTGGCCGTCGAAGTCGCGGGCGACCGGAAAGCCGAGACCGTAGAGCAGGGTGGGGACGACGTCCACGAGCTGGGCGCCGGTCAAGAGAGCCCCGGGCCGGATCTCCGCTCCATAGAGCAGCAGGACGCCGTCCGGCGAGTTGGCCACCCTGCCCCCGAGGGCCGCCGCCGGCGACATCTCCCGCCGCAGGCGGCCCCAGAGTCCCGGTCCCTCCACTCCGTAGGCCGACACCACCGCCAGGATGCGCGGCCCCTCCGCGCTGTCCCAGAGACCGGCAAGGAAGTCGTCCAGATGGATGTAGTAGCTGGCGATGAGCTGCGCGGCCTCCTCGTTCTGGTGGGCCTTCGAGCCGTCGAATTGAACGGCGGTGAAGCCTCCGAAGTAGCCGCGGGACACCGCTTCGAGACCGGGCAGGACGAGAAAGAGGCCGGCGAGGTCAGGATGCCCGGCGAGGAGGGACGAGGCCAGCGACTCGCGCCAGAGGTCGCCGGCGAGCGCCCGGCGGACGCCGGCCGGCGAGGCCGGCCCGAAGCGCGCGACGAGCGTGCGGTCGACGTCCTGCGGGGCGACGCGAAGGCGCCAGGCGGTGGCCCCGAGGTCCGCGGGCAGTGCCGATCCCGGCGGCGCCTCGCCGCCACGCAGGAAGTCGTCGGTGAGAGCGAAGACGGCGCTGGGCGGCGGCGGCGCCGAGGCCGGCCAGCCGATGATGCCGCTGGGCGCGCCGAGGCGGGGGAGGATCTCCCACAGCGCCGCGGCCGTTCGCGTCGCTCCTGCCGGCTCGCGCACCCCG
>DATNKQ010000536.1:0-2863 GCA_035603315.1 Thermoanaerobaculia bacterium | reverse complement strand
TAGTCGCCCCAGAGGACGTTCTGGTTGGTGGCGTCGCCCGTGCCGCCGGCGGCGAAGTAGCCGAGGTCGCCGGGGAAGCGCAGGGTGCAGTTGTTGACCGTGTCGACCGTCACGTAGCCGCGGGCGATGTTGTCGCCGTAGACCAGGCCGGCGCAGCCGCCCAGGATGTTCGAGAACTGACCCGTAAGGGCCGCCTGCAGGTGGGCCAGGAACGAGGCCGGAAGATGCGGCGGCGGCAGCTGGCCCTGGCAGCTCGCGAAGTTGATGTCCTGCGAGAACTGGCCGTGCGGGCTGATGGTGTCGTTCGGGTCCTGCCCGGCCGAGGCCGTCTGCGGCAGGTTGCCGAGGACCAGGATGTCGCGCAGGTTGACCGACTGCACGTCATAACCGGTCAGGTAGATGTTGAAGTCGAGGACGGGGACCGAGAGGTCCGACCACACGACGACGTGGGCGAGGACCGCGGTGGCCGAGGCGTTGTTCACCGAGAAGAGGGTGGTGATCCCGTTCCCGTTCGCCAGATCGACCTCGAAGTACGGCACCAGCAGGGTCGCTGCCGGCACGTCGTCGACGGTGCAGATCACGGCGACTGCCTGGCCGCCCAGGGCCATCAGGCCCAACAGAGCTAGGCACACAACTGTTTTCTTCATGACAGACAATCTCCTAGTTGGTTGTTAGCGAACCAGACCCTTCAAAACCAAGACCGGTGTTCAGCTTCGATGCTGCGACTTCCTTCCAATCACCCCCTATTAAAGGATTCGAATGCCGCGAATTCTATGGGTCCCGAGGCTCCCTGTCACCTTCGCCACTGTCTCCGAGCCTCGCCATTTCTCCCCTCCATCGGGTCCGGCGGTACTTTTATGCTCCTGCACTATAGGGTCGTCGTCCCGGCCTGTCAAGGGGAAATTTCCCCTCGCCGCGGGAGCCGGAATTCTCAAGGTTTGCGCCCCTCTCCAGCCAGGTGCCAGACGTTGAGGCCGCCGCCCGAGGAGCAACCCTCCGTCGGCATGAGCATGCCGGCGGGCTCGCCGGCGAAACTGGCGACGATCTCATCCTTGCCGTCGCCATCCAGGTCGGCGAGCTGGACGTGGTAACCCCGGCACTCCCCCGGGTAGGCTGGAACTGCCGTTTTCTCGTGGGTGAAGAAGCCCTTGCCATCGCCATGGAAGATCAGCGTCCTGCCGTCGCCGGAGAGCGCCACGAGGTCGAGGTTGCCGTCGCCGTCGAGGTCGCCGGTGCCGAGGGCGAAGAAGCCCGTCTTACCCGCCTCGACCCACAGGGGCCGGCGCTCCCACTTGCCGTCGGGACGCGCATAGAGGACGTCGATGCCGCTGCGCCAGACGTGCTGTTCGAAGCTGGTGTACGCCAACACCAAATCGGCCCGGCCGTCGCGGTCGAGATCGACCGCCTTGACGGCGTTCACGTAGGCCGCCGGACGGACCAGGTCGAGGCTCACCGGATCCCAGCCGCCGTCCGCGCGGCCCAGGTCCACGAGGTCCTTGCGGCCCATCACGCTCGAGCTGGTGGCGAAGTCGGGGCGATGGTCGCCGTTGAAGTCGCCCACCGTCAGGGAGTCGCCGAAGAGCTGGGCCCGTCCGGTGCCCTGGTCCTTGCGCAGCCATTTGCCGTTGCCCTGATTGAGGTAGACGATGACTCCGAAGGCCTGCGAGGCCAGGGGTTGGGCGCGGCCGGCGGTCACGTTCAGCCCCGGGCCCTCCCCCAGGGCGAGGATGTCGGGGCGCCCGTCGCCGTTCCAGTCGACCACGGCCACCGCCTGGGTGGAGAAGCCGGGGACGTCCTCGCCTCGGCCGGGAACCTGAAAGTCCAGCCCCTCGCTCGCGTTGGTGAAGTTCCCCTTGCCGTCGCCCAGGAGGACCTGCAGGCCGCGCAGGTGCATGCCGATCACCAGGTCCATATGGCCGTCGCCGTTGAAGTCGGCGGCGGCGACGTTCCCGTAGTCGAACGGCACGGGCGGAAACCTCGCCTCGCGCCAGCGCCGCCAGGTCCCCTTGCCGTCGCCCAGGAAGATGACGGGATTGGAGGGCTCTTTGCGCGGCGGACCGTGGACGATGTCCAGATGGCCGTCGCCGTTCATGTCGGCGATGTCGAAGCCGTTGCGCCACTGGCCGCGCTTCGGCAGCCCCTTGTCGAAGGGCACGAAGCGTAGGGAGTCGCTGTCGAGGGTCTCCACCTTGTAGGTGGCGGCCGCGGCGGCGAGCTCCTCCGCGGTCGGCTCGGTTCTCCTCGGGGTCGGCGTCTGGTCGGACTTGTAGACCTTGTAGTAGAAGAACCGGTCGTCCTCCTTCGCCACTTCGATCGTGATCCCCCACCGGGTCCGCACCATCTTGTCGTCCATCCGCCGGTAGGTCCCTTCCGTCTTCTCCAGCTTCTCGAGGAAGTACTGGCGGCCGTTAGCGTCGGTAAGCCACTTGCCGTCGGGAGGCTGCGGGGTGACGGGACGGGCGAGCGCGATGACCGGCGGAGCCGCAGGCGTGGCGGGGGTCGCGGGAGCCGGCGGCGCCGGTTTCGGCGCCGCCGGCTCGGCGGGCTTCGCCGCCGCTTTGGCAGGAGCTCCGGCCGTTCCGGCTGCTGGAGCCTCGCCCGACGCTCCCTGCTTCGGCGGCATGTTCTGGGCGCAAGCCGCCAGCGCCAGGACGGCCAGAAGGCCGGCGGCCAGCCTCGTCCGGCCGGCCGGAAGGTACGGGTACAGTGAAATCCACATGCGGGCAGCTCCTTTGGTTGACGACAACGGCGGAACAGCGCTGAGCAAGAATCACACCAGGGTGTCAGCGAGAGCCGGCGGACAATTCACGCCAAAGCTCAGATCTCATCGACGAAGGCGCCCTTGAGATGAGTGAACAGCCAG
>DATNKQ010000496.1:0-9568 GCA_035603315.1 Thermoanaerobaculia bacterium | reverse complement strand
GGCCGCTTGGTCCTCGACCTGCGGACCGTCGATCCGCGCGACGACGACGCGCTGATCGCCGCCGTGCACGCCGCCTTGGCCGACCCGAAAGCCTGACGCCCTTGCCCGCCGGCCGCATCCTGTTGGTCGAGGACCGCGATTCACTGCGCCGCATGCTGGAGCGGGCGCTCGCCCAGGAGGGCTACGAGGTCGAGGCGGCGGCGCTGGCGAGCGGCGGCATCCGGCTCCTCGGGGAGCACGCCTACGACCTCGTGCTGACCGACCTGAAGCTCCCCGACCTCTCCGGCCTCGAGGTGCTGGCGGCGAGCCGCGCGGCCCATCCGGAGGTCCCGGTGGTGGTGCTGACCGGCTACGGCACGGTAGGCACGGCGGTCGAGGCGATGAAACGCGGCGCCTACGACTTCCTCGAGAAGCCGGTGGGGATCGACGATCTTTCGCAGCTGATCGGACGGGCGATCGGCGGCCGCGATTCTGAGACCGAGGTCTTCGCGCCGCCCGGCGCGCCCGCCATCGTCGGCCGGCATCCGCGGATCCGCGCCGCCCTCCGCCTGCTGACCCGGGTCGCCGCCACCGACAGCACGGTGCTCCTGACCGGCGAGAGCGGCACCGGCAAGGAGCTCTTCGCCCGCGCCCTGCACGCCCTCTCCGCCCGCCGGGCGGGGCCGTTCGTCGCCGTCAACTGCGCGGCCATCCCCGAGTCGCTGATGGAGAACGAGCTCTTCGGGCACGAGAAGGGGGCCTTCACCGGCGCCGACCGCCGACAGCCCGGCCGCTTCGAGTTCGCGCAAGGCGGCACCCTCCTGCTCGACGAGATTGGCGAGCTGTCGCTCGCCGTCCAGGCGAAGGTCCTCCGCGTCCTCGAGGAGCGCACCTTCGAGCGCGTCGGCGCCGGCCGCACGCAGCGGGCGGACGTGCGGCTGGTGACCGCCACCAACCGCGACCTCAAAGCGATGGTCGACGCCGGAGAGTTCCGCGCCGACCTCTTCTTCCGCCTCGACGTCTTCCCCATCGAGCTCCCTCCCCTACGCGAGCGGGCGAGCGACATCCCCCTCCTCGCCCGCCACCTTCTCTCCGGCATCGCCCGCCGCCACGGCACGCCGCCGCCGCGCCTGGAGGATGGCGCCGCCGATCTCCTGGCGACGGAGCCTTGGCCGGGCAATGTGCGCGAGCTGGCCAACGTGCTGGAGCGGGCGGTGATCCTGACGGCCGGGCCGGAGATCCGGGCCACCGACCTGAAACCGATCCTCCATCCGCTCGCCGCCCCCGCCGGCGGCGACGAAAGGGAGCGCCTGCGCCAGGCCCTCGTCGCGTCGGACGGAGACACGAAGAGAGCCGCGAAGGCCCTCGGATGGAGCTACCGGACGCTGCTGCGCAAGGTCAAGGAGCACGACCTGGGCGGCGTGCCTCGATACCGCGCCTAGCCTGGCGGCTTCCCGCCCGGCTTGTCGTCGACGATGTGCACTTTGAGCCCGACACTCTTGATGTCGAACTTGGCGCGCGCGAGGGTGAATACGCCGGGAAAACTCGCGCGGAAGTCGACGTCGCCATGGGGCGCGATAACGTTCTTGGCAAGAACGGCTGCTGCTGTCGCCAGGACACCTCCGCCGTCGTCATACAAGGTGACGGCGAGGCCGACGTCGGTGGCAATGTCGTCACCGTCGTTCTTGAGGATGCCGGCGATCTCGATGCCGTCCTTCTCCGCGCGTTCGATTTTCTGCCAAATTCCGACGGACACCGTGCCTGCCGGTACAGATTTGGCCTTTGCCTCTTCGGGCTTGGCGGCATCTTCCGGCTTGGCCGGCGCCGCGTCCGCTGCCGGGACAGGGTGAGCGAAGTCCTTGTCGGTGATCGATCGCACCGATTTCTTGCGTCGCGCCGGCTGCTTCGTGAGATCCTCCTCGGAGACCAGCTGGGCTTCGGCGGTGGCGCGCCGGCTCGCCTCGACGTCCACCTGAGCGAGGCGCAACGACGACAGGCTCCCCTCCTTGGTGGTGAAGACCACCAGCTTGCCTTTCACCTCGAAGGGGCCGCGGGTTTCGATGCGACCGCCGTCGCGCGTCAGGAGCCAGTCGGCGCCGCAGCGGCCCGGTAGAGCTCCGAGTGCCGCGCCAGCGGCGAGCAGGAACGAGAGAAACGGTCGGGATCGTATGACGTTCATCAGAACTCCTTCCAGCTCCCGGGGATGATATAGAGCTGGATGGCCGCATAGTGGAAGTACTTGGTGTCCGCACGGATCCCATCGATCGTCATCCTGCTCCTGAGGAATTTGGCCCCGTGGGGGGCGAGTGTCTTTAAGGTGTTGAGAACGCCTATTTGCGTGGCATCCAACGTCTCCGAATTATTATTGGTGGCGGAGCTGTTGCTCGAGCTCTGGTTGATGAAGGGGTTGGTGACGAACTCGGGGACGGTGAAGAAGCGGCTCGGTGAGCCGCCGACCTGCAGCACTGAGTTGCCGGTGTTGAGGAACAATACGAAGGCGCGGCTCGTTCCGGTATGGGCGCAGAGCGCGTCGGTCGTGGCGGTGACCTGCGGCTGAAAGCTCGAAAAGATCAAGATGCCGGCGACGCCGAAGGTCTGGGTGATGACCCGCTCGTCGGGATCCAGCCGGAGGAACCAGCCGCGGTCCTTGCCGCTCGCCGGGTTGAGCACGAAGTCCGAACCGATCCCGGCATTTGCAGTTGTGACGTCGATCGGCTGATAGGTGGCCTCGGTCTTGGGCAGCCCGGCCAACCCGCTGGTGAAGTTGTCGTCGACGATGAGGTAGAAGCGTCCCGCCTGACCGTTGAAGGTCCACAGGTCCTCGCGGTTCCCTGTCCCGAAGCCGATCGCCGCCCGGTTCAGGTTGGTGAGGAAGAAAGCGGTGGGCGCCAGGTAGATCGGTAGGCCGCCCGTCGAGAAGATCGGGAAAGGATCCCAGGCGGTGTCGGTGACGCGCGTGACTGTAAAGCTCGAAGCCTGGGGGGGAATCGTCGCGTTGGCCGGCAGGGTCACCGTGGTCAGGGCGGCCGCCTTGCTGATGTCCATCTTGTAAAGGAAGCCGGCGGTGGTGGCGATGTAGATGGTGTCGGTAAAGTCGTCCCCGCTCATATCGATGACCGCGGGGTCGGCGACCACGGAGCCCGTCAGCCGGTGCTTGTAGATCGGCTTGCCGGTCTCGATGTCGACAATGTAGATGTAGTTGCCGCTCTTCATGGTGGGCTTGTTGACCGCGTCGAAGCCGCCGCCGAAGATGGCAACCCATTTCTCCACCACGTTGCCGGACTCGGTCACCTTGATCCGGGCGATGGTCGGCACCGACCAGGTGGCGCCGAGGTCGGGGGCACCGTTGGCGTCCTCGTCGAGCCGCGCGGTGCCGACCGAGTCCGTGAACTCCCAGAGGACCGACGGGAACGGCAGCGTGCCGCAGCCTCCCGGGGCGACGTTGAGGTTGCTGGCGTTCAAGCATGAAGGCAGGCGTCCGGGCGAGGGCACGGGAGCGTTCCCGGAGCCGAGCACGTCGGGCTGGGTGATGTCGAGCGCGTAGTAGCCGCTGATGGCGTCGCCGACAAGGCCGCCGCCGTCGATCGAGCCGCCCTCGCGCAGGCCGCCAACGACCACCGTCCGCCATTCGCGGTTGGTCGGCACCGGCCCGCTCGCCGGGTGCTTGGGATCGATGAACACGTCGCCTATGGCGGGGCTGCCGTCGACCGAGAAGATCTGGGCAGTTCCCTCCGCCTGGCTGCGGACGATGGGCATGACGAGCCGCGGCACGTACGAGAAGAGCTCCTCGCCGGTGCCGCTGTCGAACTTGCCGGTAGCGGTGTTCCACAGGCCGGCGTCGAAGGCGTGGAGCTGACCGTCGTTAGCTCCAATGAGGAGCATCTGGCGCCGTTTCTGGTGAAGATTCGCCCAACACCTATAGCCGCGATTGCCGGTACAGTTTGTGCTGCCCGAGCCGTGGGAGTCGGAGCTGTACAAGAAGAAGTCCGTCGGCTGGGTCACCACCCGCGGATCGGCGTGGAAGATGTCGCCCAGGACGTAGGTGACCTGCGTCGTGCTGCCGTCGAGGTTGTTCTGCGTCGCGTGCTTAGTGATCAGCGTCGTCTGCAGGATGTTGTTGGCGCGGTCGCGCGCGGCGGGAACGGCCGCCGGGTTGGCGGGTGGGAAGTTGAAGGCGTTCCAGAGGTCGGTCCAGTTAGCGTCGCCGAAGACGGCGGCGGTGGGCGGCGTGGCAAAGAACTGCATCTGGCTGGGGATGGCACCGGTGGGATTGGCCAAGGTGTAAATTACCCGCCGCTGGCTCTCGCTGGAACCCACGGCGAGCGAGCTCGCCGTCACAGCCGACAGCGGCGTGACCCAAGTGGTGAAAGACTGGTTCAACATTGCGGCACCAGAGTCCCACGCGAGGCAGCTCGAGGCGGTAGGGCTGTTGGGGTTGGCGCAAGGAGTCACGTCGGGCAGCCCCTGCGAGGTGAGCGGCAAGGGTTTCAGGAAGGCGTTAACGTGGCCGCTCCAGAACGTCGCCGACACTTGGTGCGTGGGGTCGTTGTCGCCCAGCTTTTGCATGTCGTTGAGCGGCACGAAGGAAGTCAGGTAGATCTTGTCCGTGACCTGGGCTTGCACTGAGGGCACTGCGGCGGAGGCGAAGGCCGAGGCCTGTTCGCGGATCGAATCCAACGTGGCCTTCAGCTGATTGACCAGGTCGTTCTGGTTCTTGGGGAACTTAGGCTTGGCCGTCGGATCGCCGGAGCCGGAGGTCGCCATGCAGTCGAGCTTGTTGCCGGGGTTGAGGGCGGTGTTGTCGACGCCAAACGCGAAGACGATGGTCGTTACCCCGTCAAAGTCGTGAAGGGCCTTGGCGTAGCCGCAAGGGTCGCCGCTACAGGTCTCGTCGCCGTCGGTGATGAAGAGAATGTACTTCGGCCGGCAGGCGAAGGAGGAGTCCTGGGCGGCGGCCACCGCCTTCCAGCCGCCGACGGCGCCGCAGGACGAGGTGGTCGTGCAACCCGAGTACCAGGTGCGGATGGACTGCAGCGTGGCGCCGAGCGGGGTGGCGCCCGAGGGGATGAGCGGTCGCTGTGAGCTGTTCTTGAGGCGCAGGAACGAGTCTCCGCCTTGCTGCAGGTCGTTGAAGTAGGCGGCGATGCGGGTGTCGGGAACGGCGCCCGGGTTGGTTACCAGGTTGGGAGCCAGGTAGCCCTGGATGTCCAGATTGTGGTCGGTCTTCCAGTCAAGCGGGATGACGTCGCCCATGGAGAAGTTCGCGCCGCGGCCAAAGGAGTCGTTCACCGTCGGGAAGCGGAGCGAGTAAAGCAGGTGCTGGTCGCCGGTGACCGTGTCGGTGTTGGGATCCCAGCCGGAGCAGGTGTTGGTATCGGGAGCGTCCGCGGCGACACCCTGCCCGAAGTAGGTCAACCCCGGATTGGTCGTGGTGTTGGAGCCGCCGGCGGCGTCCCAGGAGAGGAAGTCGCCGAGATTGGCCCAGGTGACCGTCGTCGTGCCCACCGGAGAAGTGCTGGAGCAGGTCCCGTTGGTGCACTTCGAGACGGTGATGCTGGTCTGGATGGTCGCGTTGCCGAGGACGCCGCCCCCGGTCGGCGCGTAGTCGACCTTATAGGTGATGCCGGTCGAGGGCTTGACATAGACGGTGACCGTCGTGTTGAAGTTGGTGTTGCCTTTCGACAGGCGCTGCACGCGGGCGGCCTGCCAGGAGTTGGTGAGGTCGGCGGGCGTGCTGCCGGTGCAGCCCTCGCTGCTGGGAGAGGTGCAGCTCCAGGTGAGCCCGAAGACCTCCTGGGCGCCGGCGACGGGATAAGGGCCGAAGCCGGGAATCGAGGGGCCGCCGTTGTTCGCCGAGTAGAGCCAGTGCTTGTTGCGCACGTAGAGGTCGTCCTGGTTGTAGGTGGCGAAGCCGTACTGCGGCCCCACCACCTGGCGCAATACGGAGACGATCGCCTGCTTCGCCTGGTAGGTCTTCGAGGCCGGATCGTCACCCTGCTTCGGTACGTAGCAGTCGCCCGTGGGACAGAGGAAGTTGCAAGCCCCGGCGGCGAAGTCGGCGGCCGAGCAGGGCGGCGCCCAGTTCATCGAGCCCGAGGTGTCGAGGACGATCAGGACGTAGGGCTCGGCGGTCGACTTGCGCAGAAGCTGCCGGTCGTCGGCAGACGCAGACCTGCCGATCGCGAGAGCGAAGACGGCGAGCGCCAAGACGAGGCGGCAGGTCCGGTGGGGCGGAGTCTTGGGCAGCATGGTGCCTCCGAACGACGTTTATGGGCGGCTGATCGTGTATGAATTGGGCGGGACCGGGGGCGGAAAACCCTGGGTATAGGAGGCAGTCTGCAGTTGGGAGAGCGTCTTTTCACCGAGGATCGTGGCGTTCGGTGGAGGAAGGCCCGTGCCGGGGCCCGACCAAGCGACGCGGTCGGCGGTGGCGGTCACCAGATTGACTCGGTTCCACAGCTGGCCCGCCGGACCACCTTGACTACCACCTTGGTTCATTGAGCACCCGTAGCATTTGACCAAGTTCACTGGCACGGCGACCGCCGTAACGACGTCCGCGACATGGTTTTGGCTGCTGCTGCTTCCCGGATCCACCTGGTTGAGCTTGAAGGTTACCGGGGTGTAGTCGGGCGGCGGGGTTCCGACGATGGTAGCGGCCACGTTGAGTCCCGCGTCGGCAGCATAGAACGTTTGGTTGACGGTCCGCTCGTTGGCACCGACCTGGACCTCCGTCTGGGTGATGAGGACCAGCGACAGGCCGAGGATGGTGAGGACGACGAGGGCCAACAGGACGGCCATGTAGGCGCTGCCGCGCTCCCTCGAGCGAATTTCGAGTCGATCTGTCTTCATCCGAGGCTCCTCAAATTGACGACGGTTTGCAGGAGGCGGCGCCGGAACATCAGGTTGTTCCCCTGGTTGAACGGAGAGCCCGAGTAGCTGCGGTCCTCGATCTTCAACAGCGGCGGCGCCAGGTACTTGACGTCCGGTCGGTCGGTGCGGGCCAAGGTGCTCAAGCGGACGTAGTAGAGCGAGGTGTTGTTCCAGGTCGCCGGATTGACCGGCAGGTCGCTGGGACCGTTGAAGAGCCAGTCGTCGTTGCTGCCGTCGGCCGTCTCGGTGATGGTCGTCGAGGTCCCTGCGTCGATCGAGCCCGCGTTCGCGCTGTCGAACCCCAGTGCGACCTGCAGATCGGTGATGTTGTCCGCCACGTCGAGCGACAGGTTGTTGACGTTGGCGGCGTTGCCTTCGGGTCCGTAGGGGTCGTTGCTGTTGGGAAATACCCGCGCCCGCGCCAGCTTGGATCCCAGGTTGGAGGCGTCGGTCACGACGTTGCCGGTCAACGGCGCCGAATAGTCCTGCCGAACGTAGATCCGGTACTCCTCCAGAATCCCGACCTGGACCACCTGGCTACCGTTCGCGTTCAGGGTCGCGGGGAAGGTCCCTCCGGGGCAAAGGGCCAAGTAACCGACGCTTCGCGGTTGGCCCGAAATCTTGAAGTGGATCGTAAACTGGGTGGGGTCGCTCACGTCCGACGTATTGGGATCGAGCTCGACAACGGCGTAGACCGAGGGATCTGTAGCGCTCACCAGGATCAGTGGCTCCAAAATTCCGTTCTGCACTGCGTTCTTGAGAGCAGAGAGATCCTGCACGACGCCGTCGTGGACGTTTTGTACGACCAAGTGACCGGTGGTCGCCGAGTCCACCTGAAAGCTCCCGGAGTTCGCTGAGACGTCGAGCTGCCAGACCGGGTTCGACAGGACGCCCCGGATCGTCAAGATGTCGGTGCCCGGGACGACGAAGGGGGCTCCGGCCGTGGTGGTGATCTTGGTGTTGTTCGGGACGTTGTCGGAGACGGCGACGGCCACGCCCTGAAAGACGCTGGGCGAGGCTGGGACGATGCCTACCGGCAGCCCGCCCCGGCCGGCCATGCGGATCAGGCGGACGGTGTCGTATTGGGCGACCCGCAGCGACTGCTGCATCTCCGCCACGTTCGTCTGCACGTGCGAGAGCTTGGTGCTGAAGTCGAAGAGCATGACGATGAGGACGAAAATCTGACCGATGACGACCAGGACCACGAGGAGCTCGATCAAGGTGAAGCCACGCTGGCTTTCGGGTCGCATAAGCGCCTTCTCGTCAGAAACCTCGGATAGTCCGTACGGTGAACCGTTGTCCGCCGCCGAGGATCCCGCCTTGCTTGCTGCTGTCGACCTCGACCTCGATCTGAACCAACTTCGCATTGAGGTCCGAACCGTCCAGCGGTGTGACCAAGGCGTTATTGTTGGTGATGTCCTTTAACGAATATTGAGTGATCCGTGTATGGCGCGTCCAGTAGTTGATCGTCGCAAAGGTGGACGCGGCGGGGGGTGGGCCAGGGTTCCAGACCTCGTCGCCAAGACTCGTCTCCCCGGCCGTGGTGAAAGCGCCCGGCGAATACCACTCGTCTGTCTGCACCAGGGTGCTCCCTCCGGGAATCGTCAGGTCGGTTGGCACGTCGAGCCTCTCGGCAATTAGCCGTTCGGCCGTGCTCTTGGCGAAGTTGCTCGCTTGTGTGGAGTCGCTGCCGCGGGTGTTGTTTAGAATCGCGCTCGAGAACAGCGGCAGGATGCCGATGGCAATGATCATGAGGATCGCCAACGCGATGATGCTTTCGATCAACGAGAAGCCTTTCCTCATCTCCATCCTCCTCAGTTCCAGGTCCAGCTGATCCCGTTCTCGCCCTGGGTACGGAAAGCCGCACCGTCCCACTTCCGAACCTGGAAGCGCGCCGTGGCCTGAGGGGAGACGAGGATCTCGAGGAAGTTCCCCCGCTTGTCACCGAAGCGAAACGCCCCGATATCCTCGATCGAGCCGTCAGAGTGAAAAACCGCGATCTTTGGAAGGCTGCCACCACCGGGATCCGCGGTCAGGCCTTGGATCGCGTTCGGGCCGTTAGGAGTCGCGTCGGGAGGTCCCCAGAAATCGACACCGCTGGGGAGCGTCAGACGCTGGAGCTCGATGTCCGTTCCGGGGGTGAAACCGAGGTCGTTGTTGACGTCGATGAAACTCAACATCTGACGACTGGTCGAATCGACTTTGATCACGGCCCGTGTTGCCCAGGTGGTGCCGCCGACAGTCTG
This sequence comes from Thermoanaerobaculia bacterium, assembly GCA_035603315.1. GTDB lineage: Bacteria > Acidobacteriota > Thermoanaerobaculia > Multivoradales > UBA5704 > DATNKQ01. The sequence goes on along the minus strand of DATNKQ010000496.1, from coordinate 473 downwards.
CAGCCCTCCGCGCTTGATCTCGTCGAAGCGTGCCTGCTGCATGAGGATAGCGCACGAACGGACACAACCTTCGATCTTGCTATGCAAGATCAAGGAGACGAACGGGGGGATGGTGACTGCCAGGATGACGCCGAGGATGATCATGACCAACAGCAGCTCGATCAGGGAGAAACCGCGATTGCGGTGACAATTGAGCCTCGGCATTTGAGGGAGGGCAGGAGCAAGTTGAGTGCCCGCTTCCATCGCCGGCGGAAGATCCCGGTGCAAATGATTTGGAATCAGTGAGATCGGCCATGGCGTCGAGCAGAAGCCGTCGGCGTGCCGTGACCGGCGCTCGCTACTTTGGGTAACGATTGTGTTCGGGCGAGGGCTCGCGCGGGAAGAGCACCAGGGCCTGCGCGCCGCCGCCGGGGCGGTCCTCCAGCCGCAGGCGCCCGCCATGCAGGGCGACGATGCGGTGGGCGAGCGGCAGG
>DATNKQ010000495.1:0-4964 GCA_035603315.1 Thermoanaerobaculia bacterium | reverse complement strand
CGCCGCGCCGATCGCGCCGGCCGAGGTGACGGCGGTGCGCGGCATCTCTCCGCACCGGCCGCGAGGACCGTTCATCGCCGCGGCCGTGGGAGGGATCGCCGTCGTCGTCCTCCTGGCCGTCATCGCCGCGGGGCTCGCCCTGCGCGCCCGGCGCGCTCCGGCGCCGCCCTCGCCTCCCCCGGCGGCGGCCGGCGGCGAGCGGCCCTCCGCGCCGGTCCCACAGGCGCCGCCCACCGCCCCACCGCCGGCGCCCCTGCCGACCCAGCCGACGCAGTCGACCGAACCCCTTCTGCCCGCCGGCGACACGCGGCGGGAGGGTGAGCTCCGCGCCGCCCTGAGTTCCGGGGAAAGCGCGCGTCTCCGGGCGGCCGTCGGCGCCTTCCGGCCGGACGAAAGGGCCGTTCTCCCCGCCGCCGCCCGCCGGGACCTGGACCGCGGGACCCGCGCCCTCGCGGCGGCCGATCTGCTGGACAAGGCGGAAAAGGCCGGCCGCCCGGGCGAGGCCCTCCACCAGGCCGGCGCCCTGCTGGCCCTGCTGCCCCGCTCCGCCCGCGCGAAGGGAGCCCGCGACAGCGCCGCCGCGGCCCTCGAGACGGCGGCCGACGCCGCCGCCGAGACGGGAAAGCTCGACGAGGCGCTGCAGACCCTGGCGAGCCTGCGCGCCGCCTGGCCGGAGCGCCCGGGCCTGGCCGAGCGGACCGCGCGTGCCGAATCGGCGCGGAAGGAGGATCAGCGCCTGGAGTCGGTGCTCGCCGAGGCCGCCCGCGACGGGCAGGCGAACAGACCGGTGGCGGGATTGGACCTTCTCGCCGGCGCCCACCCCAACCGCCGCTTCGAGCCCCGCTTCAAGCAGGCGCAGGCGAGCCTCGAGGCCCTCCTCGCCAAGCTCGACAAGAACCCGCCGACGGTCGCCATCCGCGGGCAGTTCGCCCGCGAGTACGAGAAGGACAAGAGCATCAAGGTGCCGCTCCAGGTCGCCGACGACCTCGAGGTCGCGAAGGTGGAGCTCTGGGTCCGGCCGGAGGGAGGCATGTTCATTCCCATCCCCGTGAACCACCTCTCCGGCGCCGACTACGAGGCGGAGATCCCCCCCGGGGTGCACCTCAACAAGAACGTGGAGTTCTACGTCACGGCGACCGACCGCTCCGGCCACCAGGGCCAGCTCGGCACGCCGGCGAACCCCCAGCGGCTCAAGCGGAAGAGCTGGTTGAAGAACCTCCTCGGCAAGGGCGAAGGGTAGGGGGGAGGGAGAAAGGCACGTCCTCCCGGTTGTCATCCCGAGCGAGAGCGAGGGACCTGGGGGAAGGGTGGCGCGAAGGCCTTTCCTAACAGAGGTTTGGAAGGCCACCCGCCCGCCCAGGTCCCTCGCTCACGCTCGGGATGACAGGCCCTAAGTTCTCCCGCTGCAATCGTGTCGGATGGTCGACCTCCGAGAAAAATACACTCACGCTCGGGATGACAGGTCCCAGATGTTACGGCTTGGGCTCCGCAGCGCCGAAGTCGAAGGTCAGCTCCCCCCAGGACCTGCCGGGGACGCCGTTCCTGGTGGCCGGGCGGAAGCGCGTTTGGAGGGCCGCCGCCCTGGCGGCCTCCTCGAAGCCCTTGCCGGGGGTGTCGATGGACTTGACCTTGACCTCGACGACGGCGCCTTTCTCGTCGACGAGGACGCCCAGGACGACGTGCGCCCTGGTGCCGGTCCCGCGCGCCGCCTCCGGATAGACGGGCGCCGGCATCGACGTCACCTCGGCGTTCTCGACGTCCGGACCCGGCGCCAGCAGGTCGCCGCTCCCCTTCTTGGTTTTCCCGCTCGCCCCGCCACCCTCGCCCTCGAAATCCACCGGCACCTCGACGGTGGTGCGGGCCGAGGGCCGCGCCGGAGGCAAAGCCGGGCTCGGCGGCGCGGCCGCGGGAGGTGAGGCCGCAGGCGGCTGGACGGCGGGAGACGAGACCGCGCGCGGCGCGGTCTGCGCCTTGGGAACCGGCTGGGGCGGGTCGGGCGGGCGGGCGGCGGGCGGCGGCGCCGCAGCGGCCTCGGTGCCGCTCTCCGCGGCCGGAGGCGTCGTCGGCTGGGGGCTGTCGGCCGCGGGCTCCGAGGCAGCCGGCGCGCGCTGGCTCCGCTGGCTCCGATAACCCAGGTAACCTCCGATGCCGACGGCCAAGAGCGCCGCCGCCACGAGGGCCGCCGCCACCAGCGCGGCGGGCCGCCGGCGGCCCGCGGGCGGTGCGGCAGCTGGGGCCGCAGCGGCAGGTGCGGCGGCGGGCTGCGGGCCGACGACCGGGAGGATCACGGTGGGCGCCGCCGGCGGGGGGCTCTTGGCGGCGGCGGGACCGAGGAGGCGGTCGAGGTCCTGCGGCTCCACGGGGTAGCGGACCGCGACCGCCGCCAGTTGGGCTGCGAGATCGGCGCTGCTGGCGAACCTCTCCTCCGGGCGCTTGGCGAGACCCTTCAAGAGGATGGCGCGCAGGTCGGCCGGCACCACGCCCCCGGGGTCGGTCTCGGCGAAGTCGAGGGGCGGCCGGAAGAGGTGATCGGCGACGATCGAGGAGGTGTCCTTGCCGGTGAACGGATGCCGGCCGGTCAGCAGCTCGTAGAGCACCACCGTCAGGGAGTAGAGGTCGCTGCGCTCGTCGACCTCCTCGCCGCGGCCGAACTTCTCCGGCGCGGCGTAGCGCATCCGGCCCAGGAAGGTGCCGGACGCGCTGGGCTCGTTGCCGGTGTTCAGCACCCTGGAGAGCCCGAGCTCCATCATCTTGAGCAGCGGCCCGCCGTCGACGTCGCGGGTCAGCATGAGGTTGTCGGGCGCCAGATCGCGATGGAGGTAGCCTTTGCGATGGAGGTAGCCGATCACCTCCAGCGCCTGCTGCCCGAGGGCGAGCGCCAGGCCGACGGAGAGCGGCCCCGCTCGCTTGAGGACGTCGGCCAGGGTCCGCCCCTCGATGAACTCCTTGACGATGAAGGCGCGGCCGCCGGCGCCGACCGAGAAGTCGTCGACGTGGGCGATGTTCGGATGGCGAAACTGCAGGGCGAGGCGGGCCTCGCGCAGGAAGCGTTCGGTCGCCTCCGGAGAGATCTCCGGCGGGTCGATCACCTTGACGACGCGGATCTCGTCGAGCAGCCGGTGGCGGACCAGGTAGACGGCCCCCGTCTCGCCGGCCGAGATCTCGTCGAGGATCTCGTACGTGCGGTCGAGCTCGGGATCGAGAGCGGGCATCTGCAGGCAAACTGTAACACCCCGCCGCGCCGCGATCCCGCGGAGGGCGTGCCCTACGAGAGGGTGCGCCGGCGACGGAGGCTCCGGAGAGCGGCCGCGGTGAGGAGCAGCGCCAGGAGCGCCAGCGCCGCGGGCGCGAGCGTCGGGATCTGGGGAGGGAGGAGGACTTTGAAGCAGCAGGGATCGGCCGCGCCGGGCAGGGCGGGGTCGTCGGTCAGGCCGCTCGACTCGTTGGTGCCGTTGCCGTCGGCGTCGAAGAAGAACGTGCCCTGGTTGCAGATCGTCATGCCGGCGGTGCCGGCGTTGATCATGGCGACGACCTTGATCGTCACCTCGCCCTTGACCGGGATGGCGCCGTTCCAGTGCGCGGTGTTGGCGCCGGATGTGGCCACGCCGCTGTCGGCGCTGGCGCTCAGCAGGGTGAGCGTCGGCGGCAGGACGTCGGTGAACTCGTCGCCGGGGTTGTCGGCCTGCGCGAAGGGGCCGCCGTTCCGGAGGACGAAGGTGTAGGTGAGGATGCCGCCTTCGACGAACGGACCGTCGATGCCGTCGCAGAAGCCGGTGACGCCGGGGCCGGGCATCACCATCGTCTCAGCCGTCGCCACGTTGTCCGCCGGGTTCACGTCCGCGAGCGGCGCGGGGAGGGCGACGGACGCGGTGTTGACGAGGTTGCCGGTGAAAGCGGGGGCGACGATGCCCGTCACCTGGCAGACCGCATTTCCTCCCGGCGGGATGCTGTTGTTGAGCGGCACGTCGGTGAAAAGGCCGGCGTTGAGAGGCGTGCAGCCGGCGCCGCAACACCACTTGACCTGCTCGAGCGCCGCGGGGAAGGAATCGCTCACGCGGGCGCCCGCGACGGGCACGTTCCCGGTGTTGGTGACGGTGATCGTATAGGCGAGCGTCTGGCCGGGGACGGCGTTGGCGAGCCCGTCGGTCTTGGTGATCTTGAGGTCCGGTTGGGGCGGGACGGGGCCGACGACGATATCGGTATCGGTTCCGCAGTTGTTGCCGGGAACCGGATCGACGGTCCCCGCCGGCGCCGCGGCGCAGGCCTGGTTGGTGATGGTGCCCGAAGCATTGGGGCCGACGGTGGCGGTCAGGGTGTAGGACGCCGTGCCGCCGGCGGGCAGGGTGACGTGATCGGCGATCGACCCCACGCCCGATGGACTGCAGGAAGATCCCGGCGAGGAGGAGCAGCTCCAGTGGACGGCCGTGAGGCCGGCCGGCACGGTATCGGTCACCGAGGCTCCGGTGACGGCGTCCGGCCCCAGGTTCTTCACCGTGATCGTGTAGGTCGTCGTCTGTCCCGGGCTCACGTTCGCAAGGCCGTCGGTCTTCGTTACCTGGAGATCGGACTGCGAGGAGACGGTGTCGGTATCCGTCGCGCAGACCTGCGCCGGTGCGAGCCCGGCCGGCAGCGCTACGCAGACCTTGTTCGTCACGGAACCGGATGCGTTGGGACCGACGACGGCGGTCATCCTGTAGGTCGCCGTCCCGCCGGCGGGCAGGGTGACGGCGTCGGCGATCGACCCCACGCCCCGGGGAGCGCACGAGCCGCCCGGCGAGGCGGTGCAGGTCCAGTGGACGGCCGTGAGAGCCGCCGGCACGGAATCGGTCACCGCGGCTCGGGTGACGGTGCACGACTCCAGGTTCCGGAGGGTCATCACGTAGGTCAGCGCCTGTCCCGGGCTCACCTCCGCGACGCCGTCGGTCTTGGTCACCGTGAAATCGCCCGTGCAGATCGGCTGGGGG
>DATNKQ010000476.1:0-2121 GCA_035603315.1 Thermoanaerobaculia bacterium | reverse complement strand
CGCCGGCGCCCTCGCGGCGGCACACCAGGTAGGCGACCAGACGCTTCTCCCCCGCCAGGTCACCGCGCGCCGCCACCGCCATGACCGCCGCCGCGGCCACCGCCGGATGGCGGGCGAGGGCGGCCTCGACCTCCCCCGGCTCGATGCGGAAGCCGCGCACCTTGACCTGGCCGTCCGAGCGGCCGAGGAAGTCGAGGCGCCCGTCCGGCAGCAGGCGGGCGCGGTCGCCGGTCCTGTAGAGCCGGCCGCCGGCCGGGCCGGCCACACCGGCGAAGGGATCGGGCACGAACCTCTCGGCGGTCAAGTCCGGGCGCGCCAGGTAACCGCGGGCGAGGCCGTCGCCGCCGATGCACAGCTCGCCGGCGGCGCCGATGGGCGCCGGCTGCAGCCCGGCGTCGAGGACGTGGGCGCGGGTGGCGGCGATGGGCCGGCCGATCGGCACCGGCCCCGACAGCAGGGCGGGGTCGGCGAGCGGCTGGCAGCAGCTGAACGTCGTCCCTTCCGTCGGTCCGTAGCCGTTGATCAACGTCAGGGAGCCGCCGCCGGGCCTCTCCGCCAGCACCAGCCGCACCAGGCGGGGCGACAGCACGTCGCCGCCGGCCAGGAGCTGGCGCACGCCCGCGAGCCCCTCCCAAGGTCCCTCGGCCATGCGGTGGAAGAGGCCGGCGGTCAGCCAGAGGGTTGTCACCCGGTGGCGCCGCACCGTCTCCGCCAGCTCCGCCAGGGTGGGAGTGCCGGCGGGCGCGATCGCCAGGCAGGCGCCGTTCAGGAGCGGCCCCCAGATCTCCAGCGTCGAGGCGTCGAAGGAGAGGGGGGCGAAGAGCAGGAAGACCTCGTCCGGTCCGAAAGCCGCGTAGGCGGTCTCGCGCACCAGTCGGACGACGCCGCGGTGGGTCGCCGCCACCCCCTTCGGCGTCCCCGTCGAGCCGGAAGTGTAGAGAACGTAGGCGAGCCCGTCGGGGTCGTCCATGCTGGCGATCGTGGCAGTTACTCGGGCCCCTTCGGCGATCTCGGTGGCAGGCAGCGCGGGCAGGCGATCGAGGTCGACGACGCGCGCCTCGCCTTCCAGGCCCTCCGGCAGCGCCGCGCCCGACCGCGAAGCGGTGAGCAGCAGGCGGGCGCCGCTGTCGCGGAGCATCCAGGCCAGGCGCTCGCGCGGATAGGAGGGGTCGAGCGGGAGGTAGGCGCCGCCCGCCTGGAGGACTCCGAGGATGGCGACCACCGCGGCGATGGAGCGCTCGAGGTGGAGGGCGATGCGATCTTCCGGCGCGACCCCGAGCGAGAGGAGGTGGCGGGCCAGCCGGTCGGCGCGCTCGGCGAGGACACCGTAGGTCACCGTCTCGTCGTCCGCCACCAGCGCGACCTCGCCGCCGCGCCGCGCCGCCTGTTCCGCGAAGAGCCGGACGAGCGTCGCGCGCGGGTAGGCGGAGGCGGTGTCGTTCCACTCCAGGAGGAGCTGATGGCGCTCCTCCGGCCGCAGGAGGTCGAGGGCCGACAGCGGCCGCTCGGCGGCCGCCGCCCTGGCAGGCTTCGCCGCGATCGCCGTCAGGAGGTTCGTGAAGTGATCTGCCAGGCGGGCGATGGTCGTGGCGTCGAAGAGGTCGGTGCTGTACTCGAAGCTGCCTTCCAGCCGCCCCGGCCCCTCCTCCAGGTCGAGCGTGAGGTCGAACATGGCAGTGCCGGGGTCGATCCGCAGGACTTCCATGGAGAGCCCGGGGAGGGCGAGCGAGGGCATCGGCACGTTCTGGAAGGCGAAGGCCACCTGGAAAAGCGGCGAGTACTGGTTGTTGCGCTCCGGTTGCAGCTCGGAGACCAGTTTCTCGAAGGGCAGCTCCTGATGCGACTGCGCCGCGAGGACGACCTCGCGGGTCCGCCGCAGGAGCTCCCGGAACCCCGGATCGCCGCCGACGTCGCAGCGGATGGCGAGAGTGTTGACGAAGAAGCCGATCAGCCCCTGTACCTCGGCCCGCCGGCGGTTGGCGACCGGCGTGCCGACGACGAGGTCGTCCTGTCCCGACCACCGCGCCAGGAGCGCCAGGAAGGCCGCCAGCACGGCGACGAAGAGGGTCGCCTTCTCGCCGCGCGCCAGGGTCTCCAGGCTGGCGACCAGGCCGGGGGGGA
>DATNKQ010000474.1:0-10604 GCA_035603315.1 Thermoanaerobaculia bacterium | reverse complement strand
CGAGCTCCGCCGCCGTCACCGGCGCGTAGTGCGTGCGGTCGATCCCCACGGCGCGGAAGAGCGGGTGCCGCGCCACCGCGGCGAGCCCCTCGCGGGCGAGGCGGGAGAGCGGGTAGTGGCGGTCGTAGACGATCCCGGCCCAACCCGGGTACGACCAGGTCGAGGGCCCGAGCCGGATGCCGGGAGCGAGCTCCTGCCCCAGGCGGACGATCTCCTCCGGCACCGCCGCCGGTCCCACCCCTTCCGCCGCGGCCTCCGGCTCCGGCCGAGCGCCGGGAAAGAGAGCGAGCTGGCCGTCAGGAATCGGAGGAGCTTTCCGTCGTCCCACGGCGGAACTATGACATGGAGCTTTGGTACTCTCCTTCCCCGTAGTACGGCGGACCGAGGCCTGGTTTCCAGACAAGAGCTTGCCATCGCTCGTGTTCTATGATCTTCTAACACTTTCCAGCGAACACTGTCGGACAGAGTGGTGCCAAACATCCCTTCGAGGAGCAGAGTGCTCCTGGAGACTTGCTTCTGTGGGAAAGCCCGGCTTCTTGAGACTTCCCCTCCCAGACCCCTGGGGGACAATGGCAACCCTTGCGGGAGCGGGAGCGACTATCGGCGCGCTCGTTATCTCCTATTTCATCTGGATCGCCCCGCAGGACTTCACTCCCGATCTGCAGAAGCAGTTTGCCGCTCTGATCCACGACATTCACCGGGACAAACAGCCCTCCCAGGATGGACCGGCCAGGGTGGCTGCCTTCATCCACGATAATCGACTGCGCCGGACCTCTGTCGAGATCGCGGAGCGGGAGCTTGACACCCGGATCGCGTTGGCGACGCAGAGCATTTCCCGCGGGAAGTTGCTTATCGAGCGTCGAGCCTATGAACAAGCGCGCGTCGAATTCCGAAGTGCGACTCAGAGCGATCCAGAAGATCCGCTCGCCTGGGCAAGCCTAGGCGGGGCCGACATGGTCTTGGGATGGCAGGGTGAAGCTAGAGAGGCCTACGAGAGAAGCCTCGAGCTCGATCCCCTGAACTGGCTGGCGCACTACAACCTCGGTTGCTATTTCGTGCGGGCCGGAAACACGGGGTCAGCTCTCGAGCAGCTTGAAAGGGCCATGGCTCTCCTCCCGAGCCCCCCTCCTCTGCGCAAGCAGGTCTGTAACGATCTCAAGAGCAACGGCGTCTGGACCGCGGTTCGCCAGGACCCGCGCTTTCAAGCCCTCTTCAAGCCGTCAAGGGAGTGCCATCCGGAATGATCAGGCAAGGTGCGATGCTGGTCGCGTTTCTCCTGCTCTTCACCCAGAGCGTCGTTCGGGCGGAGACGACCGCCTGCAATCAGGCGCGGGCCATCGTCGACGAAGTCAAGACGCAACTAGCCGGCGCACACCCGGATCACATTTCTATTCTAAAGCGGCTTGCCACAGCCAGGGACTTGTGTTCTTCGCTTGGCGAGGCCTGGAAGTACTCCTATTGCTCCGCTACCAGTCTCGGAGATCTTCAGAAAGCCAGGTTCTACAAAGACCAGGCGATATTTAACGGCGTTTCTCAAGTCGAATGCGATGATCAGCGGGGAGCAGCCGCAAGCGCCGCCCTTCCTAGTTTCGTGCGGCAAAAATATGCCCTGGTAGTAGGCGTGGGAAGATTCAGAGACCCTTCCATTCCCCAACTTCAGTTCGCATCCAAGGATGCCAAGGACCTTGCCGCCGTCCTAACTGATTCCAGATTTGGCCATTTCAACAAAGACAACGTAACGCTGCTGACCGACGACCAGGCGACCCGCGCCAACATCCTCAACGCGCTTCAGGCGATACTCCTCAGCGCTCACGAGGATGACCTGGTGTTCATGTACATCAGCAGCCATGGGTCTCCGAGGCAACAGGAGAGAGGCCTTGGCGGGATTGGCTATATCGTTACCTACGACACATCTGTCAAGAATATCTGGCTGGAAGCCATCGAATATGAGGATTTCGCCAAGAAAGCGGCGCTGATCAAAGCTAGGCGCAAGGTCGTCTTCCTCGACACCTGCTACAGCGGTCAAACCCTGAAGCCGGGAGACAAAGGTCTATCGATAGAAGGGTTGGGAATTGAAGACAAGACCGCCAAAATGTTCCTCTCGGGAGAAGGCACCTATGTCATAACGTCGAGTAAGGACAAGGAAAAATCCTACGAGAGCGATGGACTACGAAACAGCTACTTCACCTATTACTTGATCGATGCCCTAAAAAGAGGAGAACAACCGACGATCAAGGAAGTCTTCAACTACTTGGCCCGCAGAGTCCCGGATGCGGTGGCCCAAGATAAGCAGGCGCCACAAAATCCTCAGATGCACCCGCTAGACGGAGCCGGGGACGTACGCATTGGTGTAATCCCGAAGCCGGATTGATGCGATCACCCGGCAATTCTATGACGTGGAGGACAGCATGAGAACAAAATGCTTCGCTCGTCTTTGTGCGCTCGTGGTAGTCTCGTCTTTCGGTGCTATTTCCTTGGCCACGGCCGGAGAGGGATTCGGCTTTCTGGTCAAGAAGACGGCCACTCTTAACCGAACAGTACCGCCCGTTGTGTTTATCGCCGGTACGAAGATCGCGGTCAAAGTCACGAGCCAGAACCCGAAGCACTCGGAAGTCGCTCAGCGCTTGCAGAGCCTCCTCGAGAGCCAGCTCTTGAGCGGCGACAAACGGTTTACCTCCGAAGCGAGCCACCCCGAAACTCTCGTCGAGGTGGCGATTGTGCAGGACGAGGGCAGCGAGCGAAAAGAGAATCGCCAGGTGACGGAAATGCGCCAGACCGGTAAGGATAGCAAGGGGAAGGCGGTTTTCGAGCCGGTCCAGGTCACTGCTGAATTCAAGATCGTAACGCATCGCTTCGCCGCTGCTTACAAGGTGCGTGACGTCAAGAGTGGAGCGAACCTGGATGCCGACACCATCAAGGCGGATTTTGAGAACTCGTTCCAGGAGGGTAAGGACGCGCCCGAACAAGACGCCCTCGAGAGCTCGGCTGTTAATAGCACCGTCTCAGCGATTGTTCGGCGCATGACTCCGTCCGCGGAAAAGGTGGGGGTATTGTTGCCGAAAGGAACTTTAGAGGGTTTGTCCAACTTGGCCGAGGCTAATTTATGGAGCAAGTATCTTGAGGCGCTCGAGGCGATGCCGCCAAAGCAGAAAGCGGAAGACGAATCCTATCGGCAGTATGCATTGGGGTTGGCTTATGAAGCCCTCGGCTACTCGGCGGAAGATCCCGAAACCACTCTGAAATACTTGCAGCAGGCATCCGGGTACTATAACGGTGCTTTGGCCGCTAACCCCAAGGAGAAGTATTTCTCCTTGCCCTTTGGGGGCTTTCTTGGCTCCAAGGCAGCTTCGGCACCTTTGGACCGCGTACGCTCCGCCTTGGTCGAGTACCAGAAGACAAAGGAGTTCAAGGCTTCGCACGAGCAGGCCAAGGCTTTGAAGGAAGCCTCCGTGTCGGGCGGGAAGTCTTTGGCAAGTGACGGTAAGAGCACAGATGGTTTTAGCAACGGTTCTGTTATCGACATGGTCAAGGCAGGTCTGTCGGATGACATTATTCTGACCTCCATTGATTCGGCGCCACATCCGGTTTTCGATGTCTCGCCGCAAGGCTTAATCGAGCTGTCACAGGGCAACGTCAGCCAGAAGATCATTCAACATATTCAGACACTGGGGCGCAAGAGGGTGACCGCGCCCAAGCATGCCCCCAAGCCCAAGCCACCCGCCTGAGGAGGCGCAATGAACAGCCGTTGTTTTTCGATACTGGTGTACCTCGCGCTTGCGGTCGATCTGAGTGCTCAGGAAGCTCCTGTCAGGGGGGCGAAGGAGCTATTTTACGATCCCGCCGACGAATCTGTTGCAGCTGCTCCTGCGGCGATAGCGGAATCTTCTGCGGAAGGATCTACGACCTTGATGCCGGCAGGCCCGGCGAGATCGAGGAAGCGAACCCGACACCCGATTCCTCAAGCCGGAAGAAAGCAGACGATCTTGGGTCTCAGGTATTGGATCGAGCTCGTCGGTTCGAGAAATGGCGCAGGCACGCCAGTCACGGATTCTTCAGTTTTCAAATCCGGAGAGAAGATCCGTCTGCACTTTCGGAGCAATGCTCCGGGTCGTATTGCGCTGATCCAGTTGGGCTCTCATGGCGCTGCCGATGTTCTGTTCCCGGATCCGGCCAAAGGTCTGGTGGACAGCAGGATCGCGCCTGACGAGGACCGAGTTCTTCCCGGAGAGTCCTTTTGGTTTCGATTCGACAATCATCCAGGGACCGAGAGGATTCTTGTGCTCTTTGCGAAAGATCCAGGTGATCTCGAAGCCTTCCCAGTCAAGGGCGAGCTTGACCATGCATCCGCAGAGGTACTAGTCAAGAACGCGGAGGCTATGCGCCACAGCAAAGATTTGATCCTCGAGACTGAGTCGGCGAACATCTCCGAGGTGGGCACCTACGGTGTCAACATTGCCGGCAAGCCAGTTATCTTGGAGATCACCTTGCATCACGAATAGGTGTCCGTCAGGAGGGTTTGCTTGCAGTTTCCCGCCTGCCTGGCTCGGCTCTGGCCGCCATCTTGCGGTTGAGCTCTTCCGACTTTCCCCGCGGCACCGTGAGGGTCTGCCAGTTGCTCGACCGCGCGTGCTTGGCGAGGAGAACGATCTGGCCGGTGTGGTAGGCGCAGTGGCCGAGGGCGCGCTGCAGCGCCTGGAGGACGATGTGCGGCTCGCCGCGGATGGTGACCGTCCTGCCGAGGTCGGCGGCGCCGAGGCCGTCGACGGTCTCCAGCAGGCGGCGCCAGCCCTCCTCCCAGCGCGCCAGGACGTCGCCGCGGGCGGTGCCGGGCGCCACCTCGAACTCGCCGTCGCGATGGCGGTCCGGCTTCTCGCCGTCGGTGGTCAGGAAATCGGTGAAACGGGAGCGCAGGCTGCCGGAGAGGTGCTGCAGGAGGATCGCCAGGCTGTTCGACTCGGGATCGAGCGCGGCGAAGAGGTCGTCGTCGCGGACCTGGGCGACGGCGCGATCGGCCAAGCTCTTCAGCTTGCGGAGCTCGACCGCGAGGTTGCTCAGATAAGGCTCGGCGAAGCTCGGGCTCTCTTCCATGGCGGCCTCCTCCCATCCCATTCTGCGATCATGATAGCCGACGCTCCGGCCCGCCGGAACCGGACGGTGGCGAGCCCGGTGGTAGCATCGAAGCTCTCCGGCCGGAGATCCCTTGAGCGATCCTCTTTCGTCATCCGCAGCCGCCCGCGCGCCCCGCCTGCCCGAGGCGGCGAACCCCATGGGGCGGCTCTTCGGCTACCTGCGGAGCTACCGCGGCCGGCTCGTCTATGCCGTCTCCGCGAGCGTCGCCAACAAGGTCCTCGACATGATGCCGCCGCTCCTCGTCGGCTGGGTCATCGACTCGCTCCACGGCCAGGAGCCGGGCTGGATCGCCCGTCTCGCCGGCACCTCGGACCCCTGGCGACTGGCGGCGACGCTGGCAGGGCTCTCGGTCGCCATCTTCTTCTTCGAGAGCCTCTTCCAGTGGATGTACCAGGCGGGGTTCATGAACCTTGCGCAGCGGGTGCAGCACGACCTCCGGCTGGACGCCTACGAGCGCATCCAGTCGCGCGAGATCGCCTTCTTCGAGGAGCACCGGCTGGGCGAGATCCTCGCCATGCTGAACGACGACGTCAACCAGCTCGAGCTTCCTCAACACCGGCTTGAACGAGCTCATCCAGCACCACGACGACCTGGTGGCCAAAGGCGGCACCTACGCCGACCTCTGGAACATCCAGTCGGGGGAGCTGGTCGAGACGGGGGCGTGAGGCGCGGGGAATCCCCTACTCGCGCGTCGCGAGGATCTCCATCGACGGGTCCAGGCGGTCCCAGAGCGCGCCGCCGGCGCGGACGAGGAGAGCGGTCTCGACGAGGAGGGGGAACGCCGCCACGAGGGCGAAGAGAGGAAGCTCCCAGACGGTGAACGGGATGCCCAGGAGGAGGTGGAAGATGGTGGCGGCGGCGAGGACGGCGAGCGCTGGCAGGATGGCGGCGACGGCCATTCCCAGGAGCTGCGCCAGGCCGACGAGCACGTGCTGGCCCATGGCGGCCGGCCCCCGGCGGCGGTCCATGCCCAGCGGGACCCAGCCGGGAAGGAGGAGCGCGGCCACGTTCTGGAGCGCGATCGAGACCAGCGCGAGCGGCATGCCGGCCAGGAGGAGGGCGGCGACGAACGCCAGCGCCGCGGGCGCGCTGGCGACGGCCGCCGGGACATGGAGCGCTTCGCCGCCTTCCGCCAGGCCGGCGAGCGGGAGCGACGCCACGGAGCCGAGGACCAGGCCGGCGCCGACGAGGGTCGTCCACAGCACCGCCGTCGCCGGCGCCAGCAGCTCGGCCGCCACCAGGCGCCAGCCGGGGATCGGCCAAGGGCGCAGGATCTCCACCTGCAGGAGGTCGAACCGCAGGTCGTTCCGCCGCAGCATGCCGGCGAAAGGCGGCGCGAAACCGAGCAGGAAGAGGCCGGTGCTGGCCGGCAGCCAGGCGACCCAGGGGGGCGTTCCGAGGCGGAAGAGGACGGCGAAGCCGGCGGTCAGGAGAGCCAGGACCGCGACGGTCCACAGGGCTCCGCTGCGCAGGGAGCGGCGGCCCCCGAGCATCAGGTTCTTCCACCAGATCGCGATCTCCGGCCGGCCCGCCGGCGGCAGCGGGAAGGGCTGGCGCCGCCGCGCCCGCGCCGACGAGAGATCGAACCGTCGCCGCCGCTCGGCGTGCGCCGCCTGGCGCCGGGCGCGGTCGAGAGCCGCCTCCTCGAAGCGCGCGTTGGCGCGCACCACCCACTCGTAGTGGGCGGCCACGAGGGCGAAGAGGAAGAGGCCGCCCGCCAGGCGAGAGGACAGGCCCGGCCCGCCCAGGACCGGGGCCGTTATCAGGAGGAAAGGCGTGAGGAGAGCCGGCAGTGGGCCGGCGCGCAGCGCGCCGGCGAGGGAGGAGACTGCCGCTTCGAAGCCGCCGCCGAAGAGGCTCTCGAGACTTCCCAGCGAGGTGAGGGCGTTCCACAGGGCGATGGCCGTCGCCGTCCAGTAGACGACGGCGAAACCGGCGGCGAGGCTCCGCCACCGCAGGGCGGCGGCGGCCGGCAGCTCCTTCATTCGCGCTTTCCACAGGCTCACCCCCTTGAGATGGAGGTCGACGAGGGTCAGCAGGGCCCAGACGATGGCCAGGCGCGGCAGGAAGTGAGCGAGCCCGGCGGAGTAGATGGAGGTCACGAGCGCGCCCAGCAGAATCCCGGGCTGCTGTTTCAGGAGCGCGTACTCGAGGACCTGGCGCCGGCTCAAGGGGGCCGGGAGGAGGAGGTGAATCTCGGTCTCGGTCAGGCGCAGGGCCGGCTTCGACGAGGCGAGCAGCCAGATGAGGCTGGTGAGGAGGGCCACCGCGAGGGCAGCGAGCAGATGGAGGGAGGGGAGGAGGCCGGGCGGCAGGTGGACGCCCGCTCTCCACGACCGCTTCCCCAGGGAGCCGAGGAACGGCCGCACCATGACCCAGCCGAAGTAGGCGAGGCCGACGACGAAGCCGAGCAGCTGCTTCGGCTGCTTCAGGAGGCGCGCCCGGCGGAGGATGCGGCCGCGGAGGCTCCGCCCCAGGAGCTCGAGGAGCGCCCGATTCACCCGCCGCCCTCCGCGCTCCCCTCCGTCGCCCGCAGGAAGATCTCCTCCAGGTCGGCGCCCTCCCGCAGGTCCGGCAGCGCGGCGCGGATCTCGGGCAGAGTCCCCTCCAGCACCTTCTTCCCGTTCTGCACGATGGCCACCCGCGAGCAGATCTCCTGCACGAGATGGAGCATGTGGGAGGAGACGAGCACCGAGGAGCCGGCCTCCGCCTGCTCGACGATCGTTCGCCGCATCCGCCGCATGGCGCCCGGGTCGAGGCCGGTCAGCGGCTCGTCGAGGATGAGGGCCGACGGCCGGTGGAGGAGCGCCGCGGCGATCATCAGCTTCTGCTTCATGCCGCGCGAGAGCTCGGCAGGGAAAGCGTCGCGGCGATCGGCGAGCTCGAAGCGGGCGAGCAGCTCCTGCGAGCGCGGGAGGCCGTCGGCGACGCCGTAGAGCCGGCCGATGATCAGCATGTGGTCCCAGACCGTCAGGTTGTCGAACAGGCGCGGCTCGTCGGGGACGAAGGCGAGCTCCCGGCGGGCCGCGACCGGCTCGGCGTCGAGGTCGTGGCCGGCGACGGCGATCCGTCCCGAGGTCTTGGGGATGATGCCGGCGAGGCAGCGGAGGGTCGTCGTCTTGCCGGCGCCGTTCGGCCCCACCAGGCCGAGGATCTCGCCCGGTGCCACGGCGAGCGACAGATGGTCGACGGCGGTGAATCCGTCGTAGGTCTTGACGAGGTCTTCGATGGCGATCATCGCTCGCCTCCAGTGGTCCGTCCTTCCTTTGGCCTCGCTCCGCTCCTTCGGGGGCGCGCCACAATCGCTTCCTACCGCGAGGGTGAGAGGCGGGCGCTGCCAGTCGCTGCGCGAGGCCAAAGGAAGCACGGCCGGACGGTTCCTGGCCGGCGGAGTCTAGCAGCGCCGGTGGTAGCATCCCGGTTCGTTCCGATCCCCTGGAGACACTATGCGGAAACCGCTCCTCTGCTTTGCCTCGCTCCTCCTCGCCGCCGGCTCCGCGGCGGCGGCGGAGTCTCCCTTCGACGTCGTCATCGCCAACGGCCGCATCGTCGACGGCACCGGTTCGCCCTGGTTCGCGGGAGACGTCGGCATCCGGGACGGCCGGATCTCCGCCATCGGCCACCTGGAGGACGCCCCCGCCAAGCATCGCATCGACGCCGCGGGAAAGGTCGTGGCGCCAGGCTTCATCGACATGCTGGGACAGTCGGAGATGACCATCCTCGTCGAGCCCCACCTGCCGTCCAAGATCTACCAGGGGATCACCACCGAGATCACCGGCGAGGGCGGCTCGGCGGGGCCGCTCAACGACAAGCTCCTGGCCGCCGACCGGGTCGGCTTCGAGCACCTGAAGATCACCCCCGATTGGCGCACGCTCGGCGGCTACTTCGCCCGCCTGGAGCGGCAGGGCATGGGGATCAACCTGGCGAGCTACGTGGGGGCGACGCAGGTGCGGCGGATGGTCCTGGGCGACGACGACCGCGCGCCCTCCGCGGCGGAGCTCGGGCGCATGCGGGCGCTGGTGCGCGAGGCGATGGAGCAGGGCGCGGTGGGGCTCTCGACGGCGCTCCAGTACGCGCCCGCCCCCTACGCCACGACCGAGGAGCTGATCGCCCTGGCCTCCGAGGCCGCCAAGCTCGGCGGCATCTACGCCACCCACATGCGGAGCGAGGGCGACGCCATCGACGGGGCGATCGACGAGGTCATCCGCATCGCCCGCGAGGCCAAGATCCCGGCCGAGATCTGGCACCTGAAGGCGGCCGGCAAGCGCAACTGGGGGCGCATGCCGGAGATCGTGGCGAAGATCGAGGCGGCGCGGCGCTCGGGGGTCGACCTCGGCGCCAACACCTACGCCTACCCTGCCTGGTTCAACAGCTTCTCCGCCTTCATCCCTCCCTGGGCCCACGACGGCGGCGACGACAAGCTCCTCGCCCGGTTGCGCGATCCCGCCACCCGCGCCCGCATCCGCCAGGACATGGAGTCGCCGGAGGGCAAGTGGGACAACGAGTGGCAGGAGATCCCCGGCCCCGAGGCCGTCCTCGTCTGCGTCGTCCAGAACCCGGAGCTCCGGCCGCTCCAGGGCAAGAGCCTGGCGGAGATCGCCAAGGCGCAGGGCAAGGATCCCATCGACGCCCTCTTCGACCTCCTGATCGCCGACAAGGCCTTCACCTACGTGGCGGTCTTCGGCATGTCCGAGCCGGACGTCGCCCTCGCCCTGGAGCAGCCCTGGGTGTCGGTCGACAACGACTCGCAGGGCACCTCGCCGCAGGGCATCCTCGGCAGCGAGCACCCTCACCCGCGCGCCTACGGCACCTTCCCGCGCATCCTCCGCAAGTACGTCCGGGAAGAAAAGAAGCTGCGCCTGGAGGAGGCCATCCGCAAGTTCTCGGCGCTGCCCGCCGCGCGCCTCCGCCTGGCCGACCGCGGCGTGCTCAAGAAAGGAATGTGGGCCGACGTCGTCGTCTTCGATCCCGAGACGGTGCGCGACCTCGCCACCTTCGAGAACCCCAACCAGCTCTCGCAGGGGATGGACTACGTCCTCGTCAACGGCGTGCCGGTGATCGACGGCGGCAAGATGACGAACGCCCTGCCGGGCAAGGTCCTGCGCGGGCCGGGCTACCGGCCGGCGGCGGGGGGCCGTTGAAATCCCGATCTAAGATGTCGGGATCGTGACGATCGCGGTCATCGCCGAGAAGCCCTCCGTGGCGCGGGACATCGCCCGGGTTTTGGGGGCGGAGAAGCGGGGCGAGGGGTTCCTGCATGGCAACGGGTACGTCGTCACCTGGGCGATCGGCCACCTGGTCGGTCTCGCGGAGCCGCACGAGCTCAACCCCCGGTGGAAAGACTGGCGCCTCGCCGAGCTCCCGATCTTGCCCGACGA
Source organism: Thermoanaerobaculia bacterium (assembly GCA_035603315.1). GTDB lineage: Bacteria > Acidobacteriota > Thermoanaerobaculia > Multivoradales > UBA5704 > DATNKQ01. Next base: position 96 of record DATNKQ010000474.1, on the reverse strand, counting down.
CTGGCGCCTCGTCGTCTCGGAGGGGACCCGCGACCAGTTCGAGAACGTCCGGCGCATCCTGATGGCACGCGACGTCACCGGCGTCGTGTGCGCCAC
>DATNKQ010000471.1:0-11002 GCA_035603315.1 Thermoanaerobaculia bacterium | reverse complement strand
AGCTGCTGCAGGGAGCCAACCGGCCCGACGCCGAGGCCCAGGCCTGGGCCCTGCTGGCGGAGGTCCACCTCATCCTCGATGCGCGCAGCAACGTCGACGAGCCTCTTGAGCGAGCGCGGGCGCTCGCCGCCAAGAGTGGATTCCGACCGGCCCAGGTACTGGTCGAGATGCTCACCTCGGCGCACCGGTTCCTCTCGGGCAGCGGTTCCGCGGACGAGCTCGAGAAGATCTTGCAGCGCTGGTCGGAGATGTCGGAATCTGGGGGAACGCTCGACGAAGCTACCTACCGGATCCTGCAAGGGCTCTTGTCGCTGGACGCCACCTCCGCCGGCGCCCCGCCGCCGTCCGGTCTTGCCGACGTCGCCGCCGAGCCGGGCGTGCCGGTCCTGCCGGCCCTCGCCTGCATGCTCCAGGGCAGGTTGCTCTTCCAGCGCGGCGACTTTGCGGCGGCCCGGGAGCGCTGGCTCGCGGGCCTGGCGAAGAACCCGAGCAAGGACCTGCGCTCCGGCTTCCTGGCAGCCATCGGGGCGGCCTGGTGGCGTCAAGGCAAGAGCGAGGAAGCGCTCCGCTACCTGGGCCAGGCGGCCGATGCACTCGAAGTTCCCCTCGACGACTTGAAGGTCGAGGAGATGTTGGCCGGGTACCTGGGCAGCGAGAGGCGGCTGTATTTCGAGGTTTTCATCGAGCTGCTGGCGCGGCAAGGCCGGGTGGAGGAGGCCTTCGACTACACCGAGCGGGCGCGGGCGCGGGCTTTCCTCCAGCTCCTCGGCAACCGTCGGCTCCGTCCCGCTCACGGCGCCGACGAACGCCTCGCGCGCGAGGCCGAGGCGCTGCGCACCCAGATTACCGAATGGGAGCGCGCGCTCCCGCTCGCCGCCGCCGAGGAGCGCGGCGGGATCCGCGCGGACCTCGAGCACGCCCGGCAGCGCTACCAGTCGCTGATGGAGCAGGTGAAGATCTCTAATTCGGAGTACGCCTCGCTCACCCGGGTGGAGCCTCACCAGCTCCAGGCCGTCCAGGGCGACCTGCCGCCCGGGACCACCTTGATCAGCTACTTCGTCACCGCTTCGCGGGTCCACGCGTGGGTCCTCGATCGCGCGACCGCGAGCTACGTGTCGTTGCCCATCGCCGCGGCCGAGCTCGAGCGGATAGGCTGCTGGACGGACCAAATCGCCCACCGCGTGGGAGCGCGCGGCTTGAGGGTCCTCGGGAGCCCCTGCAGTGGCGAGCCGGCTAATGCCGAGCAGGTTTACGAGCAGCTCATCGCTCCCTTGCGCGACAGGATCCGCAACCGGCGCCTCGTCCTCGTTCCCTACGGGGTCCTCCACTATGTGCCCTTTGCGGCCCTGCGCGACCCCAAGAGCGGGCGCTACCTGGTCGAGGACTACACGCTCACCTATGCGCCGAGCGCCACCGCCTTGCACTTCCTGCGTGGCAAGGAGAGCCCGCTCAAGGGGAGGGCGCTCGTCCTGGGCGATCCCGCGACAGCGTCGCCCGACCTCGGTCCCCTGCCGGCCGCGGCGACGGAGGCTGCAGCGGTGGCCCGCGCCCTTGGCACCACCCCGATGTTGGGTACGCGCGCCGCCAAGAGCCTGCTCTACCACCTCGACGGCAAGGTTGACCTCGTCCACATCGCGGCCCATGGCGTCTATGACTCCGCCAACCCGCTGTTCAGCTACGTCGCCCTGGCGCCGGGCGAGGAGCGCGACGGCAACCTCACGGTACACGAGATCCTGGCGGAGCTCGACCTCTCTGGAGTCGACCTAGTCGTTCTCTCGGCCTGCCGCACGGCCGCCGGCCAGCGCAGCGGCGGCGATGAGGTCGTGGGACTGACCCGCTCGCTAATCTACGCCGGCACGCCCGCGGTGATCTCGACGCTCTGGGACATCGACGACGAGGCATCGGCGCTGCTGATGGCGGACTTCTACCGCCGCCTCCTCGCCGGCACCGCGGTCGCCGATGCGCTCCGCGAGGCCCAGCTCACCCTGCTGCACTCGTCCCGCTTTCGCCATCCCCGGTTCTGGGCGGCTTTCAGCCTAACCGGCGATCTCCAGACCCGCTGGACCGCACCGGCGAGCGGAGGTCGCTGAGCCATGCCGGCCCGCCGCACAGAGCTTCGCAGCGGGCCCACCACGCCGGACGCCGCGAGAGGCCTGCGGCGGCGCCTGGCGCGGCGCGCGCCGACTCTGGCCCTGCTGACCGCCCTCCTCGTCGCACCGGCGTCCGGGATGGGGCAAACCGCGCCGGCGGGGCCCGGCCTCGACCTGATCGTGCTGGTGGATCGCTCGGCGAGCATGTCGGGAGGAGAAGGAAGAGCGCCCGGCGACCCCCATGGGTTGCGCGCTCTGCTGCTCCGCCTTGCTCTGGAGGTCGTCGCCCGGAGCGCCGAGTCGAACCGGGTGAGCCACCGGCTGGGTGTGGTGAGCTTCGGCTCGACGGCGCGCGTCGATCTGCCGCTTGCCGAGGTGCGGCGCGACGACCTCCCTCGGCTGCGCCGCGAGGTCGCGGCAATTCCCTCGGGAAGCCTCGGCAATACCGACTTCTTGGCGGCCTTCGCCGCGGCGGCGAAGCTGCTCGAGGCCTTGTCGACCGATGCTGCACGCCAGCGCGCGGTCCTCCTCGTCACCGACGGCGTCCCCTATGTCCCGGGCGTGGACGTGGCCGCGTACCGGCGCGAGCTCCGGGCCTTCGTGGCCGCCCACTTCCTCGGCCGGCAGACCGCCCTCGAGATCCTGGTCCTCCCGCCGCCGGCGGCGGCGAGGGCCGCCGACCGCCAGCTCTGGCGCGAGCTTTCCAGCGGCCGGGTCGCAGAGATCGCCGACGACCGCGGCGATGCTTTCGCGGCCCTCGATCGGATACTCGCCGGACTGGTAGGGACCCGCATAGCCGAGAGCCGGCGGGCGGCAGGAGAGCGGAGCGTCGAGAGTCTCCTGCTGCCTCCCTACCTCGACCTGGTGGTCTTCGACATCTATCACGACGGCCCGGCGGCGGAGGTGGCGGTCCTGGCGCCCGATACCCTCCGGCCGCTGAGCGCCGAGCTGGCTGGGGTCAACGAGGTCCGCTTGGGAGAGCTGCTGTCGAGCATCGCGGTGCGCCGTCCGGCACCGGGCCTCTGGACTTTCCGCAAGTCACACCCGGACACGCGGATCAAGATCGTCTCGCAGCAGTTCTTCCCCCGCGGCGTCTTGGTCGACCCCGCTGGAGAGCAGCCGCTCCGCCAGTACGACCAGGTCGGCGTCGCCTACCGCGTGGTCGACGGGGAGGGATCGCCGGTCCAGGAGCTCCCCGGCTATCCCCTGTCGTTGGAGCTGTCGCTGGTGCGGCCCGACGGCCGCCGCGGCGCGCTCGCGATGAGCCGCCAGCCGGAGCTCGGGTCCGCGGTCTTCCGCACCCGTGAGCAGGCCGAGTGCGAACTCGCCGGCCGGTATTGGACCCAGATCCGAGTCACCACCGGAGACCTCAACGGGCGGCGGGTGCAGGTGTTCGAGGACCACTGGACCGGCTTCTCGGTAAGCGAGGCCCGGCGCATCGACTGCCAGGTGTCGGCGCTCGGAGTGCGGGGATCGAGGGTTCCTCCACCATGGCCACTGTGGGGCCGGCCGGTGGCGACCCGGCTCGATTGCCGCGATCTCCGGGCGCGACCGGTGGAGCTGAGGTCCATCGTGCTGGGCTCGCCCGCCAGCCTGTTCCAGCCCTCGCTCTTTCACGAGGGCCGGCTCATCGCCGCAGCCCTCGACCTCGAGTACCTGGGTCGCGGCTCCTACCAGGGCTGGCTGCACGGCGTCCGAAGTCCCGGGCTCTACCGGTTGGAACTGGCAGTCGATCGCTCGCGGCTCGCCACCGCCTACAACATCCGCATCCTGCCTGCCGCCACCTCGTTCGCCCGCCACCTGAGCTGGCTCGACTGGGCCCTGCTGTTGGCGTCTGGCGCCGCGGGCGCCGCCGCCCTCGGGTGGCTGACCCGCAGGCTGCTGACCCGCAAGTTGAGAAAGTGGCGAGCCGCAACGTGGCTCTGCTGACCTCTTGAAGGTCGCGGTGCCGGCGAAGCTGCGCGGACACCCGCGACGCGGTCCGGTGTCTTTAGGCATGGAGGCGGGGAGATGGGGGGCTGGAAAGGAGCCGACCTTGAGCCGGAGAGCGCCACAAACCCGTACCGCGCTGCTGCTGATGTTGCTGCTGGCGGTCCTGCTGGTCCGTCCGGCGGTCAGCCAGGCACAGCCGCGCTCGCAGCACATCGTCTTCGTGATCGACAACTCGGGGTCGATGGCGAGCACCGATCCGCTTCGACTGCGAGGCGTGGCGGCGAGCCTGATTCTCGACGTCGCCGAGCTGTCGTCGAACGTGCAGGCCGGGTTGGTCCACTTCAGCGATGCTGCCACGAGCGACGGCAGGCTGCACCCGCCAAACGAGATCCGCGAGCAGCTCCAGGGAGACCGGCTGCCGCAGGCCAATGGTGCCACCAACATGCAAGAGGCGCTCGAAAAGGCGCTCGCCATCCTGCGCGGCTCGACCGCGCCGCTCAAGAAGATCGTCTTGATCACCGACGGCGTCCCGGCCGACTTCATAGGCCAGTCGACGCGCCAGGAGCAGGTCATCCGCGACACCCTGGTGCCGCAGGCCAAGCAGGCCGGGGTCCAGATCTACGCCCTGGGCTTGAGCAACCTCGTCGATCGCGCCTTCCTCGACCAGGTGACCCTGCCGACTGGTGGCAAGACGCTGGTGGCCGAGCACCACCAGACGCTGCTCGAGCGCGCCAAGGAGCTTGCCGGCGAGCGCGACAACGTCTACACGCTGGCGCGCGAGACGCTGCCCAGCGAGCGGCGAGAGTACAGCTTCGAGCTCCCGCAGGGGGTCGATCGCGCTCGCCTGACGGTGCTGCTCGAACAGCCCAAGGCCTTTTCGGTGGACGAGATCGAATTCACTTTGAAGGGGCCGGACACCGGCGACATCGGCCGCAAGTACCTGGTGACCCGCGGGGGCGCCGTTGGCCAGGTCGCGGCCTGGACCACCTTCATGAGTCTCCCGGGCCGCTACACCCTGGAGGTGGAGGTGAAGAAGCCGGGCGGCGGCGGGCACCTCGGCCTGCAGCTCTTCGTCGAGGCCCTCTCGATCCTCGACGTGGAGCTGACCGCCACGCCTCCGGCCGAGGAGAGATATTTCGGCGACGAGGTCAAGGTACGCGTCAGCGCCAAGGGCGCCAAGGGTCCCCTCGATCCCAAGGAGATGCGGATGAGCGGCGAGGTACGAACCCCGAGTCTGGGCGCGCTGCCGATTCCCTTCACCGGTGCCGAGGGCCTCTTCAAGGTACCCACCACCCCGGGACGCCATGCCATCGTCGTCCAGGTCACCACCTCCGAGAAGCTGGGCCGGGCCGAGGCCGTCCTCTACTACACCGCCAAGCCGCTGCAGGCACCGGAGCTCAAGTCCTCGCGGCAGGAGATCACCTTCACGCACCCCCTGGGCCCCGAGCGGCCCCAGGTCGAGGAGTCATTCAAGCTCTACCCAGAGTTTCCGGAAAACGCCAAGCCCAGCCCGGTCAAGTTCAGTGTCCAGGTCACGGCACCCGCCGGGATGGTCGAGCTGCGGGATCCGAGCGGCGGCGTCCTGCGCACCGATCGGCCGGTCGAATACTCCGTGCCGATCGAAGGATGGGAGCTCAAGGTGCGCATCTCGATGGATCCCCGCCGCCCTCTTTCCCGCGCCTCGGCGGGTCGGCACGACGGCGCGCTCAACTTCTTCTCCAGCGAAGCCGGCGGCCTGCCAGTTCCCCTCCACCTGGAGGTCCGCATCCCGCGTTTCGAGCTCGCCGGCGGCACCAAAGAGAGCGCGCTCTGGTGGGATCCCTTGCAGCCGCGCACGATCTCGCTCGGCAAGCTGCGCAGCGACCTCAGCGAGAAGAGCGCGTTCTTCGTCACCCTCCCCGAGGCGGTCAACGCCCCGGACCAGGGGCCCAAGATCGCCGACCTCGCCTTGCGGATCGGCGGCGGCGCGCCGGAAACGGAGCGACTGGAAGGCAAGCTGCGCTACGGGCCGATCGATCTGCCGCCCGGACCGGGGGTGCCGATCGAGCTGGTGGTCACGCCCTCCTCCCACCTTGCCTGGGAGCGTCTCCCCTCGCGCCCCAACCCGATCGAGATCCGGCTGCTGTCGAGCCTTGGCATGGAGAACACCGCGGCTCTCAAGCTATGGAACGTCGGCGGGCCGGCCGGCTCTCCGCCCGTGCTTGGCGCCTGGCTCGGCCCCTGGTCTGGCCACGGGCGGCACCTCGCCACCTGGCTGGTGCTCGGCATCGGCCTGCTGGCGAGCAGTGTGCTGTCCCTGCGCCGGGTGCGGCAGGTGGTCCGCTTCTGGCCCTTCCGGCCCGGCGCCGTTAGGACCCTGGGCCGCGGCGCGATCGTGGTCGGCGCGCCCGCGGCCGGCGGCGCGGTGGCCCTCGCCTTGCCCAACTCGGGCTCCGACCTTGACGACAGCACCCTCGCCGAGGTGTCGGAGGACGGCCAGCGCCAGCTCATCGCGGACCGCTCGCAGGGCCGGTTGCTGCTCGGCGAGCGGCCGCTCGCCGGCGCCAGGCCCCTGTCGTCCGGGGACCACCTCACCATCGAGGACGAGCGCCAGCGGCGGTGGGACCTCGAGTACCTGGGTGGCGAGCCGGGGGAAGGGGGAGAGGTCGAGATCCAAGAGAACCCGGCGCCGATGACTGGAGTCCGCCTGGCCCGCAAGCTCCTCCTCACTGTCCTGCTGCTGTGCCTGCTCAGGTGGGTTCTGGGCCGGAGCTGGGTGGCGGACCTGGCCTACGGCATGGGGCCGGTCGAGAGCTTCTATCTCCATTTCCTGCTGTCCTGAGCCGGAGCCCTAGCCGAGAAGGATTCATCCGATGCTGACCCTGACCGAGAAGAGCTTTTCCCAGCCGACCCTGGCCGTTTACCTGGGCGGCAGCGGCATCCTCGTCGGCGAGCACCTGCTCGCCATGCGCGAGGAGCTCCGGCGAGCGGACCGCGGGCTGATCGAGACCTTCTTCATCGACTCGCAAGAGCCGTTGATCGTCGATCACGAGCGGGCGCGGCATTACTGCTACAAGGATCTAGGGGTCTTCTTTGAGCCCATCTACCGGGAGTTCACCGAGCAGCGCTTCCCCGAGAACCTGGGAGCCGACCGAGTCGTCAGCTCGTGCCAGGGCTGCGGGGTGACCCGGATTTTCGGCGCGGCCAGCCTGGTGGCCTGCCGCGACGACTTCGGGGCGCTGATCGAACAAGGTGCCGCGCGCCTCCGCAAGCAGCGTGCGGAGAGCACGCAGCCGCTGCAAGTCTTCCTCACTGCCAGCGCCTGCGGCGGCACCGGCGCCGGAATGATCCTGGACGCCGCGGCGATGGTGCGTCACGTCTTCCGCAGCCGGGTCGGCGAGAGCCCGCGGATCTCGCTGTTCCTGCTCGGGCCGTCGGCGTTCTTCGAGGATCCCGCGATCAAGCTGCGCGAGGACCAGCGCGACCGCATGCGTGCCTCGGCCTACGCGCTGCTCAAGGAGCTGCACCACTTCGCCCAAGGCCAGCCCTTCATCAGCGCCTACCGGCTGCGCGATGAGGTGATCCAGATCGGCAACGCCTCCGACGAGGACCGGCTCTTCGACTGGGTCTACTTCGTCGATGGCCGCTCCGAGCGGGGAGGTGCCGCGAGGAGTCTCGCCGAGGTCGCCTGGACAGTGGCCGAGGCGCAGATGCACCTGTGTGTGACCGAAGTGGGCAGGAAGGTCGCCGAGTTCCTGCCCAATCAGCGGGAGGAGCGGGTGCGAAAGTTCGCCCTCAACTTCGTGCACCCCGATAACAAGGAGCGGCTCTCCGCGGCGGACCGCGAGCGCCTGGGGTCCTCTTCCCGCACCACCTTCCTCGCCAGCTTGGCCGTGCGCAACGTCCGCTTCCCGGCCGAGCAGATCAAGAGCTGGTTCCTCTGGGGCTGGGTCTGCGAGGCGCTGCAGAAGATCCTGCAACGAGGCGAGGCAGGGGGTGCCGAGGCCCCGATCGATGAGCTCGATCGCCTCCTCGGCTACTCCGATGGAGAGATCGGATCGCAAGGGTTGCTCGCCGATTTCGGGTTGAGCGCGGCCCGCCTCGCCGAGCGCGCCGCCGAGAGGGTCGGCGACGCCCGTGGCCTGCCCGGACCGTTCCGGACCAACTCCTCCCCCGACCGCCTGGCAGGAGTTGGGGAGTTCCTGGCGCAAGCGGTGCTCCTGCTGGCAGAGTTGAAGGAACCGGTCGCCGCGCCGCGCACGGCAGGCTCCAGAGAGGGCGCGCCGCCGGCCGCACGGGCGGCGGCGGCGGAGCTCGAGCGGTGGACGGCGGGCTGGACGGAAGGGCTGGCGGCGGGAGGCGGCATCGCGGGCCGCCTCTGGCAGCTCGCCTGGGACCCGGCGAGCGGTCGCGGTCTGCGCTGGCTCGACGGGCTGCTGGTTCACGCGGCGAGGGTGCTCGACGAGCTCGCTCGAACCGGCAGGACGCGGCCGGACCTCGCGGAGCTCGATGAGCGTCTGGCCGAGGCGCGCCGGAAGTTCCAGGAGTTCGAGAAGGTCCGCCAGAAGGAGGAGGGTTCACCGCTGTTTCGCCTCCGCGCGCTCGCCGCCCGGTTGTACGCGGAAGGCAAGCGCCCCTACCGCGAGGCCATCGTCAAAAAGGCAGCGTCGCTCGCCCGGCTGCTCAACGGGCTGCGCGAGGATCTCCTCACCCTTCAGGGCGAGCAGTCCGCGGCCCGCTTCGTGCCGCGGGTGTGGCAGGAAGCAGCCCGCCTGCTCCGTCGCTGGCGCGACGACGTCCTGCTGCCGTCGATCACCGCCGCCGACGGCGCGCTGACCCTGGCCGCCAACCGGCGCGAGCTGGCGCACGAAGCGTTGCGCTGGCACGACGGCACCAACCGTCGCGGTCCGTGGCGGGCCCTCTCGACCGTCCAGGTCGCCGACGATGAGATGCTCGACGCTTTCGCCCGGCGGCTCGCCGGGGGCGAGAGAGTCCGGGTCGAAGAACTCGTGTTGCGGCCGATCCAGGGGCCCGGGATCAGCCGCGAGCGGCGCCGTCTCACCCTGGAGAGCTGGCGCGAGACGGCGCGCGACGAGTTGGTGGAGATCCTCTCCGGTCACCTGGCGGCCGCCACCCGCGGCGTCCTGGCCTTCCTCGACGACGGCTGGATGATCCCCGAGGCGACGGAGCGGCTGCACACCGCCGGCGCGAAGGTGCTCGACCTCGGAGCCGAGCCTCTGGTGGCTTTCTCGCGGCCGGCGGTTGGGTTGGAGACGCAGTCCTACTTGCTGGTGCCGAGGGACCTCATCTTGCCCGAGCCCTTCGGCCGGATGGTCGGGCAGGGCAATCGGCTGACCGCGCGCGATCCGCTACAGCTCGGGGTGGTCAGCTTCATCTACGGCATCCCGCCCAACGCGCTCGAAGGCATGCGTGAGCTGTTCTTGCAGTACACCTTTCATCTCGGCGACCAGGCGTGGCACCAGGCTCATGACCGCTATCCGCTACACGTGTTCCGCCATGCGGCGGAGGGCTTCGACGAGCCGCACTCGCCGCTCGCCCTGGAGATGGGCGAGGAATTCCTGCGCGAGGCGCTGCAGGCGGCGCGCGAGCTAGGGATCCTCAACGGCCGGCGCCGCACCCGGCTCGACATCCGGTCCTTCGACGGCACGCTCGCCGAGCTGCTGCGCGACTCGAACCGCGCCATCGAGTTGGTCGAGAAGATCCTGCATCGTTTAGGAGCCTGGCCTAACGAGGCGGAGCAGCTCTTCGCCAAGGGCAGGTTCCCGGGGCTTGAGCGCCTGTTCGATGGCGGGAGATACGGAGCTTCGGCCGCGTGGGGCGCGGAGGGCGAGGTGGCGGGGAGCGTCAACTGAAGTGCGGGAGGCTGCGGCATGAACCGGCAAGGCATCCTGGTCATCGGGCTCATCGCCGCGCTCGGCTGCGGGGGAGGGGGTGAGGGTCGGCGCGAAGTCAGCGTGCCGGCCGCTGACCGCGGCGTCACGCGGAAGGTTCCGGCGCTATGTCCAACAAGCCACCTGGGTGAGCCAACCGAGGAACCGCCGAAAGTGGATCAGTCGGCAGGGCTGTTCGTCGGCGCCGCGTCGTTCTTGGATCGCTCGATCGGCGACGTCGACTTCGCCTGTGACGATGCCGTTGATCTGGCCTACCGGCTGTCGAACAGGCTCGACTTGTTGAGCCCCGGCGCCGTCGCCCTGCTGCTGTCCGGCACGCCAGCAAAGGACGAGTCCAAGGCGCATCTCGAGTGGCTGCGGAAGGCCGGCGCGCAAGTCGAAGTGGCAGAGCGGTCACGGGTCGAATCGCTGACCAGGGAAATGGCGAAGCGAGTGGGCCCCAGAGGGATGCTGGTGATGGCCTTCGCCACCCACGGCTATGCGATCGGCGGTAAGCACTACCTGCTGCTCCGCGATTCTTCGCGCCGCGATCCCGAGATGAACGTGAGCGTCGAAGGGTTGATGCGGCTCAGCCCGCTCCTCGAGTGCGCTCGACGGCTGGTCTTCCTCGACGTCTGCCGACAGCAGAGGGAGTGGCCTGTGGACTCGCCGGGCACGCTCGAAGCCATCACGGGCAGATATGGCGTGCTCTCCGCCGCGAGCCCGGGGGGCGCTTCATTTGCCGATTATGAGAGGCGGAACGGGATCTTCACCGGCGCGCTGCTCGGCGGGCTGCGGTGCCCAGCGCAGCCGGATCCTGACGGGTTCCTCAAGCTTCATCGCGTGTGGAGTTGCCCCGGTTTCGTGGACACAGATCCCCTTGGGAGAATAGGGGGGAAAGGAGTTCACGATGGGAAAGAGTCGGCGGCCGTATGCGCCGGAGTTTCGGCGGCAGATGGTCGAGCTCGCTCGCGCGGGCCGGGAGCCGGAGCAACTGGCCAAGGAGTTCGAGCCGACCGCCCAGGCGATCCGTAACTGGGTCAAGCAGGCAGATATCGATGAGGGGCGCCGCGAGGACGGGCTGACGAGCGCGGAGCGCGAGGAGCTGCG
>DATNKQ010000464.1:0-5045 GCA_035603315.1 Thermoanaerobaculia bacterium | reverse complement strand
AACGCCGCCCGCCAGCGCCTCCCGATCGCCGCCGCGCGCTCCGCCCAGCGCTCCGGCAGGTCGGTCAGGCAGCCGTCCGCCGCCGTGCCGGTCGGCGGCCACTTCGCCACCACCTGGAGGTAGGCGCCGGAATGGAGGAGCAGGGAGGCGGCAAGCGCGAAGGCGTCGGGCGGCCAGTCGGGCGGCTGCTTGCCGCGGGCGAGGTCGGGGGCGAGGTGGCGCAGGTACTCGCCGACCGTCACTCCGGGTAGCGTCTCCGGCGCTCCGGAGAGGACGGCTGAATCTGGCATACAATTCACTTTAGCATTCAAGCTGCTTTTCGGCGCGCGGAAATCCCGCCGCCCGTCCGTCTCGTTTTCCGGATGCTGGACGACCGCGCGCGCAAAGGAGGAAGCGATGGCCGATGCCGTGACTTCGCCAGGACGTGGCAACGTGGGCAAGGTGGGGATCATCTTTCTCCTGCTGCTTTTCTCGCTCTTGGCACTCTTGGACGTCGCGGCGCTGGTGTGGATCTGGCCGGCGCAGGCGAGCACCGCGAGCGCCACTTCACCCGCCGCGTGCCCGGACGGGCGGCTGTGGCTGACTTCGTGGTGCCCATCCTCGGACCGGCGGATCCTCTGCATCGTCTTCCTCGCGGGGATGCTGGGCGGCGTCATCCACGCCCTCCGTTCCCTCGGCTGGTACGTCGGCAACCGCCACCTGATCAGGAGCTGGGTTCCCTGGTTCATGCTGCTGCCCCTGCTCGGCGGTCTCGTCTCCGTGGTCTTTCTCCTCGTCATCCGCGGCGGCTTCTTCACCCCGCAACCCACCCAAGGGGGAGCGGCGCCATCCTCGGGCTCGTCGCCCAACTTCTTCGGCTTCGCGGCCTTCTCGGCGCTGGTCGGCCTCTTCACCGACCAGGCGCTGCTCAAGCTGCAGAAAACCTTCGAGTCGTTGCTCTCCGAGCGCGAGAAGGGGAAGGATTCGATTGCGACGACTCTCGTGGTCAAGTCGATCCAGCCGAACCAGGGGCCGCAGGCCGGCGGCACGCCGGTGAAGGTCGACGGCAGCGGGTTCGGCTCGGGGACCAAGGTGAAGTTCGGCGCCCTGGCGGCGTCGCAGGTCACGCTCGTGAGCGACACCGAGCTGACCGCCGTGACGCCGCCGGAGGCGGCCGGCACTGTCGACGTCGAGCTAATCAATCCCGACAATCAGAACGCGGTGCTCCACCAGAGCTTCACGTACGTCTGAGCGGCAAGGTCGGGTATAGCGGGGGGCGATCCCGTCAGGGTCCGCTCCCCCGAACTGCCGGTTCAGCAGGTGTGATCGCTCGTCTGGCAGGTGTGGACGCAGGTGCCGCAGGTGGTGATCGTCTTGGTGCACAGGAGGCCCACCGGGCCGTCCGGCCGCTCGCTGGGGTCGAGCTGGAGCAGGGTTTCCCGGTGAAGCTCGAGCTTGGTGCTGCGCTTCTTCATCACGTCTCCTTTCCTTCGGTTGGACTCATTCAACGCACCCGAAAGCTAGGGTGCCGCGGCGCCGGAGAGGCGGGACGGGGGGCGGAGCGAGAGGAGCATCGCCCGGTCCCACTCCGGCTCGACGGGCGAGACCGCGGCCAAGAGCGCCAGGCCGACGCCGGCGGCGCCGGTCAGGAAGCCGGCGTCGTCGCGCCAGTCGGCGGGCTCCTCCGCGCTGTTGACCCAGGAGCGGAAGCCGGCGATCCCCCGGCCCGGCTCGCGCATCGCCAGGGCGCGTTCCAGCCACGCGCGCGCCGCCGCCGCCAGCGTTTCCTCGCCGGTCGCCCGGTAGAGACGGTGGAAGAGATGGCCGGCGCCGGCGGCGCCGTGGCAGAGACCGGCGTCGACGACCTTGGAGTCCGCGAGTGGGCAGGCCGCGGCGCCCTTGGCGATCTCGATCGCGGCCCGCCGCCAGGCGGGCTCGCCGGCGCCTTCGCCCGCTATGGCGAGCGCGGAGGCGATCCCGAGGTCGCCGTAGCACCAGGCCAGCCGGCCGGCGGCGAACGGGGCGTCCGGAGCATAGGAAAGGGGAAACCGCAAGCCTGCCGCCGAAGCCGGGAGGGCGCGCTCGAGGAGCCAGGGGACGGCGCCGCGCAGGAGCTCGTCGGCCTCGGCCGCCGCGACGCCGGCGCGGCAGGCGGCGCCCAGGAGCGCGATCACCCCGGCCGCGCCGTGGGCGAGCCCGAGGTCGTAGCGACCCGCCGGATGCCGCTCGCGCTTGTGCGCCGCCAGCGCTTCCGGGGGGCTGAACCAGGCCCAGCGCGCGCCCTCGCCCGCCGGGCGCTCGGCGCGCTCCGCCAACCGCTCGACGACCCGTTCGAGGCAAGCGACGGCGGACGGCCGCGGCAGGCGTTCGAGGGCATAGATGCCGATCCCCACCAATCCGCCCAGAAGGTCGTACTCCCCTGGCCACGGCGAGGCGGCGAGGGCAGTCAAGAGGAGCTCGTCGACCGCCAGGTTGGGATCGCCTCCATCCTCTTCTTCGAACAGCCGGCCGCGGAGGTGCTCGGAGGTCCAGGCGATGCCGGTGAACCCCTGGTAGAAGCCCTCGTTCATAGGGACGCGCGCGGCGCCGGCGATCGCCTGGTCGAGGAGGTCGAGGGCGGTCTCGGACGCGCCACCCTCGCCACCCTTTCGGTGGCTGCCGTCGAGGGCGAGATAGGCGTAGAAGAGGGCCTGGCCGGCGTGGCCGCTGGCGAGGGGCGTTCGCCAGGCGAGCTCCGGCACGCCGGTCGGCATCCAGCCGAGAGAGGCGGGCAGCTCGGCGGCGATCACCGTCACCGCCCGGCGCGCCTCGGCAGCCGAGTCTCCCGTCAGCAGCGGTTCCCAGCCGGCGCTCATCGCACGGTGGATGGTAGCAAGGGAAGGCGCGATCGCGCGATCGCCGGCTCCCGAACCCGCCCCTGATAGGATCGCGGATCGGACCGCGGGACGGGCTCAACTCCGGGCTCGCCCCCTCCGAGGAGGGACTGGCGATGGCGATCTGGCGGACCAAGCTCACCGACTTCTCCCTGCGGAAGACCTTCAGCGCGGAGCTCACCCTGGAGGACCAGGGCAACGGGCACGCCTCCGGCACCCTGCGCGACCTGAGCGGGCCGGTGCCCCTCCAGCTCCTCGAGCTGGCGGGGACCGTCAAGGGCAACGAGTTTTCGGTGGGCGGCAGCAACAAGGCGCTCGGCATCCTGCTCAACCTCACCTTCGCGCCGTTCATCTTCGCCTTCGTGGGCAGCGCCCGCATCGCCGTCCACGACAAGGACCAGCTCCTCAACCTGTACGTCGTGACGCGAGGGGTCGAGTAGGCCGCCGCCCCGCCCAGGCCCCCTCCCTAGGGCGCGCCTCTGGCGGGGAAAGGTGTCATACTCACAGCCAGCTGACCTCGTCCGCATCGGCTTTTTCGCTGTGCCGCCCGCCAGGCTCGTCCGGGGTGGCGCCGCCGCGCGTATCTTCTGCAGGCCCGGCACGCGGGCGGGCGGGGAGCCTGAAACCTGGCGCCCGATTGGCGCCTGAGGCAACGTAGGGCTTCCGGCCGCGCCGAAGTAGTCGCGGATTTGCTCTTTCGAGGCACTGGTAAGGAAAGAGGGTGAGCTGTCGTTCAAGCTCTGACCAAGTGGACAGCCTCTTTGGGGGGCGGGTCGGACGGACCGACCCGGTTTCTTGGAGCCGGTGATTTGAATCTGCGCCAGAAGATCTTCCTGTTTACCGCCGGCATCGTGTCGGTGGTCTTCGTCACCGCAGCGCTGCTGGTGGAGTTCAACCTCCGCTCGCTGGCCGGCGCCGACCGCCTGGCCTTCCAGATCAACCGCGGCCTGCTCCTCATCGGCCTGGGCGCCGGCGTGCTCGCCTTCGCCTTCGCCTGGCTGGGGGCGCGGCGCATCACCCTGCCGCTGCGCCGGCTGTCGCAGACGATGTCGGAGATGGCGCGGACGGGGGAGATCCAGAAGGACTTCGAGAGCGCCGGCGGTGACCGCGAGGTGCGCTTGATCGAGGACGCCTTCCGCCAGATGGTCACCTCGCTCGAGGAGTCGCAGCGCGCCCGCGAGCGCTCCTACGTCGAGGCGGTAGGCGCCGTGGTCACCGCCGCCGACGCCCGCGACCACGAGACGACCGGCCACTCCTTCCGCGTCGCCCACTACGCCGTCACCCTGGCCCGCGCAATGAGCCTCCCCGGCGAGCAGCTGAAGGCCATCGAGTGGGGGTCGCTCCTCCACGACGTCGGCAAGATGGTGGTGCCCGACGACATCCTGCGCAAGGTCGGGCCGCTGACCGAGGACGAGTGGCACATCATGCGCCAGCACCCCAACTGGGGCTTCGACATGCTCGCCGAGGTCGGCTTCCTGCAGCAGCCGGCGCTGGAGATCGTCTACAGCCACCACGAGCGGTGGGACGGCGCCGGCTACCCCCGCGGCATCGCCGGCGAGGAGATCCCGCTCCCGGCGCGCATCTTCGCCGTCGTCGACACCTACGACGCCATCACCTCGGACCGCCCCTACCGCCGCGCCCACAGCCATCAGGCCGCCGTCGCCGAGCTGCAGCGGGTCGCCGGCCAGCAGCTCGACCCGCGGGTGGTGGCGGCCTTCCGCGAGCTCCCGGAGGTCGAGCTGCGGCGCCTGCGCGAGCTCTGCAAGCACGTCCACCCCGGTCTCTCGCTCCCCTCGGACCTTCTGGACTCGATGATCGAGCCCGAGGCCGAGGCGGGCAGGCGTCACGGTATCCCGTAGCGCTTCCGCTTCTCCCACAGGGCCTTGCGGCTGATGCCCAGGAGCTCGGCGGCCCGGCCCTGGTGCCCCCGGGTGTAGGCGAGGGCGCGCCGGATCTGCTCCTTCTCGACCTCGAGGAGGGGCCGCGGCCGGCTCTCGACTGCCTCGCCGGCGGGAGGGGGATCGAGCGGACCCGCGGGACCCTCGCCGGCGAGGACGACGGCTCGCTCCAGGGTGTTGCGGAGCTGGCGGAGGTTGCCCGGCCAGGGGTGCTCGCGGATCCAGCCGAGAGCGCGCGGCGAGAGCTCGAGGCCGGTCCGGCCGAAGCGCTCCGCGAAGTCGGCCAGGAGGGGGG
>DATNKQ010000318.1:0-3914 GCA_035603315.1 Thermoanaerobaculia bacterium | reverse complement strand
AGCTCGCCGGCTCGAGGTCGCCGGGGTTGGATTGCCGCGAGACCGCCAGCCAGAGGACGGAGACGCGCGGGCGGCGGCTGAACTGCAGGGCGGCGACGTAGAGCCGTCGATTCTTCGGGTCGCCGCCGTCGAAGAGGACCTTGGGGTCGAACAGCATGCCGTCCGATAACGCGGCGTCGAAGAAGGTGTTGAGGTCGCGGGTGGCCAGGACCCCGCCGGTCGGGGTGAAGAGGCGGAGGGCGCTGTTCGTTCCCTGGAGGAGGCGGAAGCCGCTCTTGGCGAGCGTCGTGTCCGGGGGGAAGGAGAGCTGGCCGTTGTTGGCGGCAGCGGTGCGGTCAAGGCCGTCGAAGGAGATTCCCGCGCTCGCCGCGCGGACGGCCGCTCCCCGCGGTCCGCCGGCGGGAAGGGCCACTTCCGAGTCCGCGGGCTCGGCGGTGGGCGTGATGGCCGCGCGCGCCTTCCCGGCCGCCGCGTCCTCCTCGTCGACCTCGGGCAGGGCCACGGCGACGGCGCGGGGGACGCCCGCCGCGGGATGGACGGGGCCGGCCGGAAGAGGAGCGATCCGTTCGACGGCGACCGGCGCGAAGCGCTCTCCCTCGCGGGAGCCGCCGGCGCCGAGCCCGCAGACGGCCAGCGCCGCGACGAGGAGGACGGCCGGGTAGCGAGAGATCTTCCGCACGGTGGGTCTCCAAGAATCGCTCCCAAGAGTACACCAAAATATGCCGGAATCCCATTTGGAGATCCGGCACGGCCGGTGGAGAATTCCGCCCTATGCCGACCGCGCCGCGAGCCGCATCCTCCCCTGCGATCAAGGCTCGGCTCGGCCTCCTGGCGGCCGCCCTCCTCTTCTCGTCGGGCGGGGCGGCCATCAAAGCGGTCCACCTGACCGGCATCCAGGTGGCGTGCTTCCGCTCCGGCATCGCCGCGCTGGCCCTCTTCGCGCTGCTGCCGCGGGCGCGCCGCCTGCCGCGCCCCCGCGATCTCGCCGTCGGCGTCGCCTACTCCGGCACCATGATCTGCTTCGTGTTGGCCAACAAGCTGACGACGGCGGCGAGCACCATCTTCCTGCAGGCGACGGCGCCTCTCTACCTCCTCCTCCTGGGGCCGTGGCTGCTGGCCGAGCCGGTCCGCCGGCGGGACCTCGGCTTCATGGCGGCCCTGGCGGCCGGCCTGGGGATGTTCTTCGTCGGTCTCGACCAAGCCTCGGCGACGGCGCCCGACCCGCTGCGCGGCAACCTGATCGCCCTGCTCTCGGGCCTCTGCTGGGCGCTCACCATGGTCGGCTTCCGCTTTCTGGGGCGGGGAGGAGGCTCCGCCGCCACCGCGGCGGTGGGAGGCAACCTCCTCGCCTTCGTCGTCTGCCTCCCCTTCGCGCTGCCCGTGGCGGCCAGCCGGCCGGCGGACTGGGCCATCCTCGTCTACCTGGGAGTCTTCCAGATCGGCCTCGCCTACGCCTTCCTGACCACCGCCGTGGAGCGCGTGCCAGCCCTGGAGGCCTCTCTCCTGCTCCTCCTCGAGCCGGTCCTGAACCCCGTCTGGGCCTGGCTTGTGCACGGCGAGCGGCCGAGCCCCTGGTCGCTCGGCGGCGGCGCCGTCATCCTCGTCGCCACGCTGGTCAAAGGCTGGATCGACTTCCGCTCGCCGGCCCCGGCGCGGCTGGACGTGCTGCCGATCGATTAGCGGCTAGCAGCCGAGCGACTTGCGCATCGCGGCCGTGATCGACTGCTTGGTCTTGAAGAACTGCTTCCAGGGGTCGGAGGAAAGGGCTTCGAGGCGCTCCCGCAGGTTCTGGACGGTGTAGGTGTCGCCGCGCAGGTCGGGGTTCTCGAGCTCCTCCCAGGCGAGCGGCGTCGACACCGCCGCGCCCGGGCGCGAGCGGGTGGAGTAGGCGGAGATGGAAGTGGCGCCGCGGCCGTTGCGCAGGTAGTCGATGAAGATCTTCTCCTGCCGGCGGGCCTTGGGCATCATCGAGGTGTAGAGCTTGGGCTCGGCGGCCACGATGCTCTCCGCCACCGCCTTGGTGAACGACTTGACCTCTTCCCAGTCGAGCCGGCGGCTGAGCGGCGCCACCACGTGGAGCCCCTTGCCGCCGGTGGTCTTCAAGAACGTCGTGAGACCCAGGTCGGCGAGCCGCTCGCGCACCCGGAGCGCGCCCAGGGCCACCCGCTCCCACGCGAGCCCGAGATCGGGATCGAGGTCGAAGACGATGTAGTCGGGCTGCTCGATGCGGTCGCGGTGGGCGCCCCAGATGTGGATCTCCAGGACCCGCATCTGGACGAGCGCCAGGAGGCCCTGCAGCGAGTCGACGGCGGCGTAGGGCTGTTCCTCGCCGACGTCGACGCGGAGGACGGAGGAGGGGAACTGATCGGTGACGTGCTTCTGGTAGAAGCACTGCTTCGAGATGCCGTCGGGGCAGCGGACGAGGGTCAGGGGACGGTTCGCCAGCTGGGGAAGGATGCGGTCGGCGATCGCCTCGTAGAAGAGCGCCACCTCGCCCTTGGTGATCCCCTCCCCTGGGTAGAGCACCTTGTCCGGATGCGTGATACGCACGCCGGCGACCTCCATCTCCTCCTTCCCGCGGCCGCGCTTCGGAGATTCCTTCTGGGCAGTTTCTTTTGCCGCTGGCGGCGATGCGGGCCGCTCGCGGACCACCTCCTTGGGCGGCTTGTCCTCGCGCAGGCCCTGGAACGAGGGGTGGCGGAGGACGCCGTCGTGGGTCCATTCGGAGAAGGCGACCTCGGCGACGAGCTTGGGCTCGACCCAGTGGCAGCCGCGGGCTAGGGCGCCCCGCGGCGGGGTGGCGACGGCGGGCCGCGGACGCGCCAGCTTGTCGAGACGCCGCTTGATGTCCGTCAGCGACTCCTGGTTGAAGCCGGTTCCCACCCTGCCGGCGAAGACCAGGCGCTCGCCCTCGTAAACGGCCAGCAGAAGGGCGCCGAAGCCGCTCCGGGAGCCTTCGGGGTCGGTATAGCCGACGATCACGAACTCCTGGCGCTGCAGGCACTTCACTTTCAGCCAATCCTTTCCGCGCTCGCCCCGGTAGAGCGATGCGGCGCGCTTCGAGACGATACCTTCCAAACCCATGCCGCAGGCGTGGCGGTGGAACTCCTCCCCCTGCCCCTGGACGTGCTCGCTGAGCCGGATCGGGCTCCCTTCGGACGCCGAGGGCGACGCGGCGAGAAGCTGTCTGAGCGCCTCCTTGCGCTCGACGAGCGGCGCCCCGCGGAGGTCGAAACCGTCGAGGTGGAGGAGGTCGAAGGCGAAGTAGACGAGGTCCTCGCCGCGGTTCTCGGAGAGGGCATTCTGCAAGGCCTGGAAGCTGCTCCTGCCGTCCGGCTCTAAGACGACGACCTCGCCGTCCAGGAGGGCGTCGCCGACCGGCAACTCGGCGGCGGCGTCGGCGACCGGCGGGAAGTGATCGCTCCAGTCCTTGCCGGTGCGGGTGAAGAGCTTCGCCTTGCCGTCGTGGACGACGGCGAGCACCCGGTAGCCGTCGTGCTTGATCTCGTGGAGCCAGTCGTCGCCGCGCGGCGCCTCCAGCGCCAGCGTGGCGAGCTCGGGCTTGACAGGGGCGCGGGGCAGGGGAGCCTTCTTGGCGCCGGAGATCTTGGCGGGCGAGAGGCCGGCCGCAACCTTGGATCGTCTCTTGGAGGCTCGGGGAGCGGTCTTCTTGCCCGCGGCGGCGGCGATCCGCCGCAGCTTCTGCTTGAACGAGTCGACCTTCTCCTCCCGTTCCTTCGACTGCCAGACCCGCTGGGGATCGGCGGCGATCTCCTCGATGCTCTGCCCAGAGGCGACGCTCTCCGGCCGCTCCTCGAGGATGGCCTCGCCGGTCCCCGGCCGGGCATGCTCGTCCTTCTCCTTGATCAGCAGCCAGTTGTCGCCGTCGTCGCCGCCCTTCGCGCGCAGCCGCA
>DATNKQ010000443.1:0-4141 GCA_035603315.1 Thermoanaerobaculia bacterium | reverse complement strand
CTGGCCGGCCGCGGGCGGGTGACCCGGCGGCGGGCGGCGGCGGAGATCTCGTCCAGCGCTTCCTGCGGCCAGGGACGCCGGCCGTGCTGGCGCGCCATGGCGACGAAGATCGGCTGGCCAACGGCCTGCCCCGAAAGCGCGAGCTCGAGGGTGAACTCCCAGCGGTTGATCTGCGCCAGCTTCTCCCCTTCCACCCCGTGCTGGCGGGCGAAGTCGAACAGCGTATGGGCATAGGCGGCGAGCGCCTGTGCCCGCCGCCGGTCGTCGCGCCGCAGGAGCAGGAGGGCGGGAGCGAAATCGCCCAGCAGGTTGCGGCAGAGGTCGGCGCAGAGCTCCTCCGCCCGCTGCGGATCGTCGTCGCCGGCAGGCTGGCGGATCTCCTCGTCCAGCCGGCTGTGGCGGCTACGGGCGAGCGCGTCGGCTCGCCACTCCGGGCCTGCCGGATGTCTGTCACGGGCCTCCCCGGCCTCCGGAGTCCCGGGTTCGGCGCGCGCCGTCATCCCGCCAGCTCACGCCAGCAGGCGCAGCAGCTCCTGCTGGGGATCGCCGCCGGTGACCTCGGCCGCCTCCGGCGTCAGCGCCACGTTGATCTCGGTGCGGACGCCGAAGTCGCCCGTCAGGTAGATGCCCGGCTCGATGGAGAAGCCGGTCATGGCGAGGAGCTGGCGGGTGTCGTGGGTCTCGAGGTTGTCCATGTTGGCGCCCTGGCCGTGGTCGGAGATGCCGATCGAGTGGCCGGTGCGGTGGATGAAGCGCTCGCCGTAGCCGGCGCGCACGACGGTCTGGCGGGCGGCGTCGTCGACCTCGAAGCCGGCGACCGGGCGGCCCGGGTAGCGGCTGCGCACGAGGTCGAACGCGGCGTCGCGGGCGGCGGCGGCGATGCCGAAGATCTCCGCCTGGCGGTCGGTCGGCGAGGCGGCGCAGACGCCGCACCAGGTGATGTCGGCGTAGACGCTGTCCGGCGGCTTCTCCTTGGCGAAGAGGTCGATGAGCAGGAAGTCGCCCGGCCGGATGGGCGACGAGCGGTCGGGGCCGGGCTGGTAGTGCGGGTCGGCGCTGTGGGCGTTGACCCCGACGATGGGATCGGACTCCGCCCACAACCCGGCCTGCTCGAAGGCGTCGACGATGAAGCGCTGGACGGTGTACTCGTCGAGGACGTCGCCGCGGCGGAGGGCCGCGCCCACGCGCGCGAAGGCGGCGTGGACGATCGCGTGCAGGTGGACGTTCGCCCGCCGGTGGCCGGCGAGCTGCTCGGCGCTCCAGGTGGCGGCGAAGCGCTGCACCAGGTCGGCCGCCGAAACCAGCTCGGCCCCGGCCTCGCGCAGCAGCTCGGCAGTGCCGGCGTCCAGGCGGGAGACGTTCGGCAGCTCGTTGCCGGGGCTGTACTGGGCGGCCAGGCGCCGGCGGCCGGCGACGAGCTGCGCCAGCTCCGCGCGGTGCTGCTGCCAGGTGAGGTACGACCTTCCCTCGCCCGGCAGCTGGTCGAGCATCGCCGGCTCGAGCGCGTGGACGAGCTTCTTCGGCTCCCCCTGGCGCGGCACCAGGTAGTAGCAGCGCCGGGTGATGAGCTTGTTCTCCCTCGCCAGCCCGAGGAGTTCCAGGCCGATGGGGTCGTTGCGCTGGAAGCAGGCGAAGAACCAGCCGTCGAGGCCGGAGTCGGCCAGGGCGGTCTGGATGGCGGGTATGCGGTCGGCAAGCATGCTCTACCTCCCCCGTGATCAAGGGCTGGATGGTATCAGGCGGCATGGCCGCGGCGCAGCAGCGGGGATAGAATCGCCGGCGCTGAGCGGAACGTCCCCAGAAAGGCAGAGAAACCCATGACCCGAATCCATCATGCGCTCGCCGCCGTCCTGCTCCTGGGCGCCGGCTTTGCCGGCATGCTCGCGGCCTCCGGCGAGGGGAGGATCCTGGGCACGGTCACCGACGGGAGCGGGGCTCCCGTGGCCGGCGCCAAGGTCCTCATCACCAGCCCGGAGTTCAAGTACAACCTGGAGAAGACGACGGACGACAAGGGCAAGTTCACCCTCATCATCCTCGACGCCACCCGCAAGTACCAGATCCGCATCGAGAAGGCGGGCTTCGCGCCGATGGACGAACCGCTGCAGCCCAAGGTCGGCGAGAACCTGCGCTTTGCCTATACCCTGCAGCCGGCGAGCGCCGCGCCCGCCCCGGCGGCCGGAGCCCCCGCGCCGGCGGTCCCCGCGCCGCCGTCCGGAACGAGCCAGGCGGTCACCGTCTACAACGACGGCGTCGTCTCGTTCCAGGCCGGCGACATGGCGGCGGCGATCGCCAAGTTCCAGAAGGCCGCGGAGCTCGATCCCAAGCAGTCGGCGGCGCAGGGCGCCCTCGCCGACGTCTACATCTCCCAGGGCAAGTTCGCCGAGGCGGCGGCGGCCGCCGACCGCTACCTGGAACTCGAGCCGGGCAAGCCCCGCGGCCTGCGGGATCGCTACGACGCCTACAAGGGGATGGGCGACAAGGCCAAGGCGAAGCAGGCGCTGGAGGCGCTGATCGCCGCCGATCCCGGCCACGACACCGCCGTCCGGGTCTTCAACGAGGGGGTCGAGTACGCCCATGGCGGCCAGACGGAGGCGGCGGTGGCCGACCTCAAGCGGGCGCTCACCTTGGACAAGCGCCTGGAGGCGGCGCACACCGCGCTCGCCGACATCGACATCCAGCGCAAGGACTATCCGGCGGCCCTCGAGGAGGCGAACCGCATGCTGGAGTTCGACTCCCAGAGCACGGACGCCATGCGGGTGCGGTCCGACGTCTACCGGCGGATGAGCGAGGAGGCCAAGGCCCAGGGGAACAAGGCCAAGGTCAAGGAGTACGACGCCAAGTCGAGGGAGGCCCTGGCGGCGATCTCGAAATCCAATCCCAACGGCACCGCCGACACCCTGTTCCGCAAGGGCGTGGCCCTGTTCAACAACAACAAGATCTCCGAGGCGCGCGCGGCCTTCGAGCAGGTCCTGACCCTCGATCCCAATCACGCGAGGGCCAACTACATGCTCGGCATGTCCTGCGCCAATGAGGGCGACACCGCGAAGGCCAAGGAGTATCTGACCAAGTTCCTCGAGCTCGCCCCCAACGACCCGGAGGCGAAGGCGGCCAAGGAAATGCTGCAGTACATGCAGTAGCGGGCCGCTCGCGCCCGAGAGCGAAATGGAGATCCGCCCCTTGGAGCCGCAGGACCGCCGGCGCATCCTGGAGATCGTCGTCGCCGCCGGCAACTTCACGCCGGCGGAGATCGCGACGGCCATGGAGGTGGTGGACGAAGCGCTGGCGGGGGATGACGACTACGCGGTCTTCGTCCTCGAGGACGACGGCAGGCGGGTGGCGGGATACGAGTGCCACGGCCCCACCCCGCTGACGGATGGCACCTGGGACCTCTACTGGATCGCCGTCGACCCGGAATGCCAGGGCTCCGGCTTCGGCAGGGCCCTCCTCGACTTCGCCGAGCGCGAGGTGGAGGCCCGCGGTGGCCGGCTCCTGCTGATCGAGACCTCGTCCCAGGAGAGCTACGGCGCCACCATCCGCTTCTACGAGCGCAGCGGCTATCCGCTGGTGGCGCGGATCAAGAACTTCTACCGTCCCGGCGACGACAAGCTCATCTTCGCCAAGGAGCTCCGCTAGGCCGAAGAGCTCCGCCGAGGTTCCCAACTACAGGGGCAGCCGCAGCAATGCCTCGCAGCCGGGTTTCCTGCTCCGGTTCTCCAGGGTGAGGGTGCCGCCGTGCGCTTCGGCGATCTGGCGCGAGAGGACGAGGCCGATGCCGCTGCCGCCGGGCTTGGTGGTGTAGAAGGGCACGAAGAGGTTCTCCTGGTTCGAGATGCCGGGTCCCTCGTCGTCGATGCGGACCTCGACGTGCGAGCCGTTCGGCCGCCAGCCGACCTCCACCCCGCCGCCGGTCTCGAGAGCCGCGTCGGCGGCGTTGCGGATGAGGTTGATGAGGAGCTGCTCCAGCTGGTCGGAGTCGCCCTTGAGCGCCACCCGCGGGCCGTTCTTGAGCCGCACCGGAAGGCGCGTCTCGAGGGTCGCGGCGCGGCCGATCAGCTCCGAGAGCTCGAGGCGCGTCAGGCGCGGCGGCGGCAGGCGGGCCAGGCGCGCGTAGGCCGCCATGAAGCGGATCAGCGACTCCGAG
>DATNKQ010000424.1:0-7113 GCA_035603315.1 Thermoanaerobaculia bacterium | reverse complement strand
TACGCCTATTCGACCCCGACCTCGAAGCAGATGCGGATCAAGGACATCGCTCTCCGCGCCGCCGGCTACGGCATCCCCGGCGAGACGGTCGACGGCAACGACGTGCTGGCGGTCTACGAGGCGACCAAGCGGGCGGTCGAGCGGGCGCGGGCGGGCGGCGGCCCCACCCTCCTCGAAGCCAAGACCTTCCGCATGAAGGGGCACGCCGAGCACGACGACGCCGGCTACGTCCCGCCGGAGCTCTTCGAGATATGGAAGCAGAAGGACCCCATCGACCGCTGCGAGCGCCACCTCCTCGCCGCGGGGCTCGCCAGCCGCGAGGAGCTGGCGAAGATCGACGCCGCCCTCGACGCTATGCTCGCCCTCGAGGTCGACTTCGCCCTCGCCTCGCCGATGCCGCCGCCCGAGCGCGCCTTCGAAGGGGTCTACGCGTGACGGCGGTCACTTACCTCGAAGCCATCCGCCAGGGACTGTGGGAGGAGATGGAGCGCGACCCGCGCGTCTTCCTCCTCGGGCAGGACGTCGGCATCTACGGCGGCGCCTTCCGGGTGACGGCCGGGATGCTCGACCGCTTCGGCCCGGAGCGGGTGATCGACACCCCGATCAGCGAGTCGGCCATGGTCGGCACCGCCATCGGCGCCGCCATGATGGGCCTCCTGCCCGTCGTCGAGATGCAGTTCATCGACTTCATCGCCTGCGCCTTCAACCAGATCGTCAACTTCGCCGGCCCCAACCACTACCGCTGGGGGCAGCAGGTGCCGCTCGTCATCCGCGGCCCGGCGGGCGGCAACGTCCACGGCTCCGCCTTCCACAGCCAGAACCCGGAGTCCTACTTCCAGCACACGCCGGGGTTGAAGATCGTGACGCCGGGGACCGCCGCCGACGCCCGCGGCCTGCTCAAGGCGGCCATCCGCGATCCCAACCCGGTGCTCTACTTCGAGCACAAGTACCTCTACCGGCGGATCAAGGAGGAGCTGCCGGCGGGCGACGGCCTGGTGCCGCTCGG
Organism: Thermoanaerobaculia bacterium; assembly: GCA_035603315.1. GTDB lineage: Bacteria > Acidobacteriota > Thermoanaerobaculia > Multivoradales > UBA5704 > DATNKQ01. Next base: position 6,107 of record DATNKQ010000424.1, on the reverse strand, counting down.
CCAAGCCCGCCTGGCGCGGCCGGGGCGCGACCTGTCGGTCCTCACCTACGGTGCTATGCTGCACGTGGCGCTCGAAGCCGCCGGCCGCCTCGAGGCCGACGGCATCGACCTCGAAGTCCTCGACCTGCGCACCGTCAAGCCCTTAGACCAGGAGGCGATCCTCGCCACGGTGCGCAAGACGAACCGGGCGCTCGTCCTGACCGAGGAGCAGCTCACCGGCTCGGTGGCGGGGGAGGTGGCGGCGCGGATCGCCGAGCACGCCTTCGAGTTCCTGGACGGCCCCGTGCACCGGCTCTGCTGTCCCGACACCCCGGTGCCCTACAGCCCGACGCTCGAGGAGGCCTATCTGCCGAACGTGGAGAAGCTCGTCGCCAAGGTCCGCGAGCTGGCGAGCTACTGAACAGCAAGAGGATACGGAGAGCTTATGCCTACTGACGTCGTGATGCCCCAGATGGGGGAGTCGATCGCCGAGGGAACGATCACCAAGTGGCTGGTCAAGGTGGGCGACCGGGTGGAGCGCGACCAGCCCCTGTTCGAGATCTCGACCGACAAGGTCGACGCCGAGATCCCCAGCCCCAGCGCCGGGGTCCTCCTGGAGATCGAGCACAAGGAGGGGGAGACGGTCCCCGTCAACCAGGTGGTGGCGAAGATCGGCGAGGCGGGAGAGCAGGCCGCCGCCGCTCCCGCAGCCGAGGCCCCGGCGCCCCCTCCGGCCCCTGCCGAGGGCAAGCCGGCGGCCGAAGGCCAGACCGAGGTCCAGCGGGAAGAGACCGCTCGCGAAGGCGCCGCCGCCGCGCCCGCTCCCGGCCCGCGGGCCGTGCCGCCGCTCGAGCCCCGCCCGGCGGCGGAGAGCGGTTCTGTCCAGGAGGCGGACGAGGAGTCCGGCGGCGACCTGGGGGACCGCCTGCGCAAGTTCTCGAGCCCGCTGGTGCGCAACATCGCCGCCAAGGAGGGGGTCAACCTGGAGGAGGTGGAGGGCACCGGCGCCCACGGCCGGGTGACCAAGCAGGACATCCTCTCCTTCCTCGATCAGCGCCAGCAGAGACCGGCCGCCGCCGCCGGCCCGCGTCCCGCGCCGACCCCAGCTCCAGGCCCCGCCCCCGCGGCACCCGCGCAGCGCCCGGCCGGCGGCTTCTCGGTGCCGGCCTACGTCGAGGGCGAGAACGTCGAGATCGAGCCGATGTCGAAGATCCGGCAGATCACGGCAGCCCACATGGTCTACTCGAAGGCCACCTCGGCCCACGTCACCACCGTCTTCCACATCGACATGTCGAAGGTGGCGCGGGCGCGCAACCGCGCCAAGGACGGCTTCGCCGCCAAGGAGGGCACCAAGCTCACCTTCATGCCCTTCATCTTCAAGGCGGTGGTCAACGGCCTCAAGGCCTACAAGAAGCTCAACGCTTCGATCGACGGCACCAACATCGTCTACAAGAAAGACATCAACCTGGGGATGGCGGTCGACCTCGGCCACGGCCTCATCGTGCCGGTCATCAAGCACGCCGACCAGCTCTCGCTCTCCGGCCTCGCCAAGGGCGCCAACGACCTCGCCGACCGCGCCCGCAACAAGAAGCTGAAGCCCGACGAGGTCCAGGGCGGCACCTTCACGATCACCAACCCGGGGGTCTTCGGCAGCCTCTTCGGGACGCCGGTCATCAACCAGCCGCAGGTGGCGATCCTGGGCGTCGGCGCGGTCGAGAAGCGTCCGGTGGTCATCCCCGACGCCGACGGCAACGACTCCATCGCCATCAAGACGATGTGCTACTTCGCCATCACCTACGACCACCGCCTCGTCGACGGCGCCGACGCCGACCGCTTCATGATCGAGGTCAAAAAGACCCTCGAAACCGACACCTGGACGGAGTTGGACGCGTACTCGTAACGAGAAGCTGACCTGGTCTCAACGAAGCGGAGGCAGGGGCGGCACCAGCGCCGCAAGTTGTCCGATGAGCTGCGGGATATCGTCGACCGCCAGTTTCCAGATCCGTTCGTCAGCGACCTCGTCGTAGGCATGGATCAAGACGTTCCGCTGGTCGACGATGGGCCTCCAGGGTATCTCCGGGTGTTGCTCCTTGAAGCGGGTTGAGACCCGCCGGGCCGCTTCGCCGAGGATCTCGATCCGGCGCTCCACCGCCAGCCGCAGGTTCTCGTCAGCTGCGTACTGATCGAACGTCAATCCCTCGACCGAGGCGATCACCCCTCGGGCTGCCTGCAGCATGTCCCAGAGATGGACCGGATCGCGGTCAGGCGGCATAGACGACCCTCTTCGTGCTGAGGATCGCGTGCCGGCGGAACGGGTTGCGGAGGCCCTTCTCCTCGACGAGGTCGACCTCGCGGCCGAACATGTCCGCGAGTTCCAATCGCATCGTCGAGAGGTCCCATAGGCTCCAGGGGGCCGTTTCCTCGAAGGTCACCAGCACGTCGACGTCGCTGTCCGGACGAAAATCTTCCCGCAACGCCGAGCCGAAGAGGGAGAGCTCGGTGATGCGCCAGCGTTGGCAGAAGCGGGTGAGCTTCTGGCGGTCGATCGGGAGGGTCCGCTCCATAGATTCGCTCCTGGAAGCGCATTGTACCCGGTAGTTGTCCCTCTCTCTGCGGCTTCGCACTACAATCGCATCATGCTCCAGGCTCCCCGCCGCACCCGCTGGTCGTTTCGCGGGCGCGTTCCCTACCTCGAAGCCTCGGCGCTGCAGCACTCCGTTCGCGAGGCGCTGCGGCGGGGGGAGGGTCCGGAGCAGCTGCTGCTCCTCGAGCATCCGCACGTCTACACGCTGGGGCGGAACGCCACCGCGGCCGACGTGCTGGCGAGCCCGGCCTGGCTGGCGGCGCGGGGGGTGGAGGTGGTCGAGTGCGACCGCGGCGGGCAGGTCACCTACCACGGTCCCGGGCAGCTCGTCGGCTACCCCGTCCTCAACCTGTCGCCCGACCGGCGGGATGTCCGGCGCTACGTGCGCGACCTGCAGGAGACGCTGATCCGCACCCTCGCGGACTACGGCATCGCCGGCGAGCCGCGGGACGGGCAGGCTTTCGTGGGGGTCTGGGTGGGGGAGGAGAAGATCGCCTCGATCGGCGTCCACCTCTCGCGCTGGCTCACCACCCACGGCTTCGCGCTCAACGTGACGACCGACCTCGGGCTCTTCGCCGGCATCATCCCCTGCGGCCTCAACCAGGTGCGCATGACCTCCATCGCCGCCCTGACCGGCCGCGCTCCGGCGCTGCTGGAGGTGGCGGTCCGTTACGCCGCGCATTTCGCGCGGGTGTTCGGGCGCGAGTTGGTGACGGCCGTTCCGGCGGCGGCCGAGAGAGCGGCTGTCGCCGTCCCATAGAGAACTGATCCCGTTTGCAGCCCCGGGCGCGACGCCCGGCGGCCCTCCCCGGGGAGAGCACCGCGCATGAGCCAACCGTCCTCGCCCGCGCCCCTCGCGCCAGCGGCTCCAATCACGCCAATCGCGCCCATGGCTCCCATCGCGCCCGCGGCTCCGATCGCGCCGCTGGCGCCGCTGGCGCCGATCGTCGAGGTCGCCCGCCGCCTGGGGATCGACCGCCGGCACCTCGTCCTCTACGGCGACGACAAGGCCAAGGTCCGTCCCGCGGCGCGCGACTCCGGACGGCCGCCGGGGCGCCTGATCCTGGTCTCGGCCATCACCCCTACCGACGCCGGGGAGGGCAAGACGACGACCTCGATCGGCCTCGCCCAGGGCCTGGCCCATCTCGGCGAGCGGGTCTGCCTGGCCCTCCGCCAGCCGTCGCTCGGCCCGATCTTCGGGATGAAGGGGGGCGCCACCGGCGGCGGCCGCGCGGTGCTGGTGCCGACGGACGACATCAACCTTCACTTCACCGGCGACTTCCACGCCATCACGGCGGCCCACAACCTGCTGTCGGCGCTCCTGGACAACGAGATCCACCAAGGGAACCCGCTGGGGATCGATCCCCGGCGGGTCTTCTGGCGGCGCGTCCTCGACGTCAACGACCGCGCCCTCCGGCACGTCGTCATCGGCCTCGGCGGCCGCTCCGGGGGGGTACCGCGGGAGACCGGCTTCGACATCACCGCCGCCTCCGAGGTGATGGCCGCCCTCTGCCTGGCGGAGGACGAGGCGGACCTCCGCCGCCGCCTCGGGAGGCTGCTCGTCGCCCTCACCCCCCGGGGCGAGCCGGTGACCGCCGCCGACCTGCAGGCGGTGGGGGCGATGATGGTGGTGCTCAAGGACGCCCTGCTGCCCAACCTGGTGCAGACCGGCGAGGGCGTGCCGGCCTTCGTCCACGGCGGCCCCTTCGCCAACATCGCCCATGGCTGCAACTCGGTGATCGCCACCAAGATGGCCCTGGCGCATGCCGACTGGGTGGTGACCGAGGCCGGCTTCGCCTTCGACCTCGGGGCGGAGAAGTTCTTCGACATCAAATGCGTCAGCTCCGGCCTGTCGCCCGCGGCCGTCGTCCTGGTGGCGACGGTGCGCGCCCTGAAGCGGCACGGCGGGGTGCCGAAGGCCGGCCTCGAGACCCCCGATCCCGAGGCCGTCGAGCGCGGCCTCGGCAACCTCCGGAAGCACGTCGAGAGCATCCGCACTTTCGGCGAGCCGCCGATCGTGGCGCTCAACCGCTTCGGCGCCGACAGCGACGACGAGGTCGCCGTCGTGCGGCGGGCCTGCGAGCGCCTCGAGGTGCCGTTCGCCGTCTCCGACATCTTCGATCGGGGCGGTGCCGGCGGAATCGAGATGGCGCAGGCGGTGCTCGACCACGCCGAGCGCGGGGCGCGGCGCTTCCTCCCGCTGTACGGCTGGGAGGAGCCGATCAAGGTCAAGATGGAGAAGATCGCGCGCTTCATGTACGGCGCCCGCGAGGTGCTCTACACGGCGGAGGCGGAGCGCGACCTCAAGGTCATCCAGCGGCTGGGCCACGAGGGGCTCCCCCTCTGCGTCGCCAAGACCCCGACCTCGCTCACCGACAACCCCGCCATCGCCGGCCGGCCGGAGGGCTTCGAGATCACCGTCCGCAACTTCGTGCTGGCGGCGGGGGCGGGCTACGTCGTGCCGCTCTTGGGCGACATCATCCGCATGCCGGGACTGCCCGCCTCGCCGCAGGCGCGGCGCATGGACCTCGTCGACGGCCGCGTGGTGGGGCTCCTGGGCGGCTAGTGAGCGAGGTCGCCATCGGCCTCAACGCGGTGATCGTGGCGGTCACCGAGGAGGTGCCGCGCATCCTCACCGTGCGCCGGCCGGGCGGCGGGACGAGCGAGGCGGCGGCAAGCGAAGAGGAGGCGCTTCCCTTCGGCCCCCTCGATCCCGACACCGACCGCACCCTCGACCGCGGCCTGCGGCGCTGGGTGCGGGAGCAGACCGGCCTCGAGGTGGGCTACGTCGAGCAGCTCTACACCTTCGGCGACCGCCACCGCGACCCCCGCGAGGCGGGCGGCGGGCCGCGGGTGGTGTCGGTGGCCTACCTGGCGCTGGTCCACGAGCGCGAGGTCGCGGGCGCCGGGCAGGCGCGCTGGCGCCCCTGGTACGAGTTCTTCCCCTGGGAGGACTGGCGGCGCGGGCGGCCGGCGGCGATCGACGCCGGCATCGTCCCCGGCCTCGACCGCTGGGTCGCTGAGGCTGCCGATCCCGCCGATCCCGCGGACCGCGGCGAGCGCCGCCAACGCGCCGACATCGCCTTCGGCTTGGGGGGGGTCGCGTGGGACGGCGAGCGGGTGCTCGAGCGCTACGAGCTGCTCTACGAGGCGGCCCTGGTGGCCGAGACCTGGAGGGACCGCCGGGAGCGTGGAGTACAGGCGAAGCCGGCAGACGAGCTTGCCAGCCGCCCGATGGCGCTCGATCACCGCCGCATCCTGGCCACTGCCCTCGGCCGCCTGCGCGGCAAGCTCAAGTACCGGCCGGTGGTCTTCGAGCTCCTCCCGCCCACCTTCACCCTGCTGCAGCTCCAACGGGTGGTGGAGGCGCTGGCCGGCGTCCGCCTCCACAAGCAGAACTTCCGCCGCCTGGTCGAGACCGGCGGCCTGGTCGAGGGCACGGGCGTCCAGCACGCCGAAACCGGCGGCCGCCCCGCCGAGCTCTTCAGCTTTCGCCGCGAGGTCCTCCGCGAGCGTCCGGCGCCGGGGGTGGGCCTGCCGGGGG
>DATNKQ010000377.1:0-6119 GCA_035603315.1 Thermoanaerobaculia bacterium | reverse complement strand
GCAAGATGTCCTCGCGCACCTGAGCCCCGGCCGGCTGAGCCTTCGCGATCCGCACCGCCTCAGAGGCCTCGCGGCGGCTGGTGGCAAGATCGCCAAGAGCCTCGAGGTAGTTTGCTAATTGCGAGCGGTCGACCGCCACGTAGGGATGGTCTGGACCGAGGCTGGCGAGGTCGACGCGCAGGGCTTCCTCCACCTCACGGCGCGCGCCCGGCAGGTCCCCGAGATCCTTGAGGATGGTCGCCAGGTTCGAGCGGAGGATCGCCACGTTCGGGTGGTCTGGGCCTAGCCTGGTGAGGTCGATGCGTAGCGCTTCCTCTATCTCACGGTGCGCGCCCCGAAGGTCCCCGAGAGCTTGAAGGATCATTGCCAGATTCGAGCGGCAGATCCCCACGGTCGGGTAGTCTGGGCCGCGGCTGGTGAGGTCGATGCGTAGCGCTTCCTCCACCTCACGGCGCGCGCCCTGAAGTTCCCCGAGATCTTGAAGGATCAGCGCCAGGTTCGAGCGCCGGATCGCAACACTCCGGTGGTTTGGGCCGAGACTGGCGAGGTCGATGCGTAGCGCTTCCTCCACCTCACGGCGCGCACCCGGAAGGTCACCGAGATCTTTAAGGATCATCGCCAGGTTCGAGCGATAGATCGCCACTTTCGGGTGGTCTGGGCCGAGGCTGGCGAGGTCGATGCGTAGCGCTTCCTCCACCTCACGGCGCGCGCCTGGAAAGTCCCCGAGATCTTGAAGGATCAGCGCCAGGTTCGAGCGGCGAATGGCGAGCTCTTCCTCATCCATATTGGGTAGAGACGCAGCCAGGTCCACCGCACGCTGTGCCCAGTCCTTCGCTTCTGCGAGCTTTCCCAATCTCCTCAGATGGATTGCGCTCTCCCCGATCACCTGGCAGCTTCCCCAGGTCCGCGCACCCTGGTCGATCTCGTGCCGAACGTGCGACTCGAGAGCCACGAAGCCGGCGAAGTCGTACTCGGCGAGGGCCTTCACCGTATCAGCTAGGCGCTTGGAATAGACCTCCAGCGCGCGCTCGAGCTCGGCGCCAGCGAGGTGCTCGCGGGCCGCAGCGCTGATCAGCAGGTGCATCGTCCACCAGCCTTCGTCGTGCTCAACGAGGTGGAGATCGTAGAGCTCGCCGAACGCCTCATCGAAGCCCTGACCGCCGAGGTCCTCCCAGGTCGAGCGCAGAAGGGCGACGGGTGCCGGGGCTTGGCCGTAGAGGCCGGTGAGGGCGAACAGATCAGCTGTTCTCTGGTCCGCGAGGCCGGCGATCACCGCGGCCATCATCCGCGAGAAGTCCTTCTGGTAGGCGACAGCGTCGAGGAGCCCTTCGGGGACCGGCTCCCCAGAGCGCGCGAGGAAATCGGCGGCGGCAACCTGGGGACGGCGGCTCAGATAGGCTCCAGCAACCTCCAGCGCCAGGGTGTGGCCGCCCAGGGCGGCGACGAGGGTCTCGACTTCCTCCGGATGGCGCTTGGCACGCTCCCCGAGGAGGGCGACGAGAAGGCTCCGCGCCCCTTCCGGGCTCAAGAGCTCCAGGGGCCGGTGGCGGAGCTGCGGCCCGCCGAGGTCGCGCACCTTCGTGGTGACGAGGAGCGAGTGCCCCGCCTCGGGTGAAGGAAGGTGCTCCTTGAGGGATTTCCAGGAGCGCGCGTTGTCGAGGATCAGGAGCAGGCCCGGGTGTGCGGCGAGGCGTTCGAGCACCCTGCCTTCCAGCGCAGCCGGTTCGGCAGCGCCAGGGTCGAGCCCCAGCTCCCCTGCGAGCGCCGCCCATTGCGCGCCGAGGTCGGCATCGGCGTCGAGCCAGACCACGCCGCCCGGGTAGCGCAGGGGGTCTCCGAAGTGCCGGAGATATTGGAGGGCGAGCTCGGTCTTGCCGACGCCCGACAGGCCCTCGACCGCGACCGGCAGACCTGAGCCGCCGGCAGCATGGAGGTCGTCGTCTAGGCCGAGGAGATCCTCCTGCCTGCCGACGAAGAGCGCCGATGGGCGGCGGGCGCGCGCGAGCCAGCGCAGCCGCGCCGGCATCGGCACCGGAGGTAAAGCGGGAAGGAGGTCGATGGCGCCCAGCGTCGGGAACTGCTCCGCGATGCGATCGACAGGCAGCGCGAAGCTGCCACCCTCACGGGGGAGGGCGGTGGTCAAAATCCCCACCACTCGCGGCGGCTCGCCCTGCACCACCGGAGCGCCAGACATTCCCCGGTCCACCTCTTCAGTTTTGAGGTACAGCACCCGCTGACCACGGTCGGCCGCATCGGTCGCTACGGTCCCAAAGGCCGGCAGGCCGGCTTCGGCGCGATCGGTCCCTACGTCGCGATACCCCCACGACAGGAATGGTGTATCCAGGATGGGCGCACCCATGGGCAGCCTCCGGCCGTCCAGGCCGGGCCGGGAGGTGGCGCCGGCAGCTTCCTGCGCGAGCCAAAGCAGCGCCAGATCGGAATGGTCTCCTGCGAGCTCAAATCGCACGACCTTGGCCGGCAGTGCGGCGCCTGCCAGCCCGCCGCTCGCGTCCCAGGGGAAGTCGAGGCGGAGCGCCTCCGCGGCGGCGCCCTCGACTACGTGCCGGCAGGTGAGGACGGCGCCGGGGGCGACAAGGACGCCGGTGCCGCGCCTCGTCCCGTAGACGACGCAGGTCGCGGCGCGTACGGGAGCGTGACGGTTGGTGGTCAGATCAGCTCCCAGCGCGCTTCCACTTGAGGCTCACCTTGAGCTGTCCCTGGACCGAGGCGGAGGTGAGGATGACCCCCGCCTCCGTTCCTACCACGACGCCGAATTCCAAAGTCACCTCGTCGGGCGCCGCGCTGGCGAGCGCGGCGTTCAGGCGCGCGGCTGCGGACTTGGCGAACTCGGCCACGAAGTCCAGAGCGTCTTCGAGGCCCTTCTCGACCCGGGTGGGAAGGCCGACGTCGAAGGACGCCGGCTCCATGCGGTCCGGCACCTCGACCGCGACCTCGATGCCCGCCCCGACCTGCATCTTCACCAGGTGCGACATATCCCCTCCCCAGAGAGCGTTGTCGGAATTCCTCAATTGTATAACGGCGGGGAAACAGCCTATGGCGGGCGGGTGGCGGCAGGTGTGGCAAGCGGCGCTAAGACTTGGCTTCGGGCTCCTCGGCGATTACGTTTCGTTCCCTCATTCGGCTGACCCACTCTTCATAACTCATGGGACAGTTGGCCAACCTTTTTACCTGAGAGGTCGGCAAGACTCGCGCAAGACGCTCAGGCGCGTCGCCAGCTTGGGGCCAAGTCTGGGTTGACGACCCAATTGATCCAGCATGTCCAGCATCAGCGTCTTCACGGCCTCGAAGGCCTCATGCTCGGTGTCTCCGGTTGCGTTTACATTGGCATCCATGAAAGATGCCAGAAATGCTCCATCATGCGGGCGAACGACGATCGGTATGGGTTTTTTCACTCGATAAGGATGAGGCGCGAACGTACGAATCTCTGCCTCAACCTTCACAAATTGCAGCCTTTCTCGGGGACCCCATATCCTTCCCAACCTCCTCGCCGTACTCGTGTCAGCTTACAGGAGAATTGTCTGCAGGAGAAGAAGAGGAGGCGCTGACCGCGCCGCTGAGGCGATGACACAATCCCGCCATGGCGATCGACATGGAGATCCCGGAGGAGGTGCGGCGGCGCCTGGGGGCGGCGCGGCGAGTGGTGGCTTTTACGGGCGCGGGGGTTTCGAAGGAGAGCGGCCTCGACACCTTCCGCGATGCGGGCGGGGTGTGGCAGCAGGTGCGGCCCGAGGAGATGGCGACCCCGGAGGCCTTCCGGCGGCATCCGGGGCGGGTCTGGCGATGGTACGCGGCGCGCTACAGGCGGGCGGCAGGAGCCCGCCCGAACCCGGCGCACCGGGCGCTTGCAAGATGGGAGACCCTTTTTCCGTCCTTCACCTTGGTGACTCAGAACGTGGACGGTCTCCATCAGCGCGCCGGCAGCCGGGAAACCCTCGAGCTGCACGGCACGATCGCCTGGGCGCGGTGCCATTCCTGCGGGCGCCGCCGGGAGATGGGGGAGGCCGTCCGGGAGTCGCCCGAGGAGCCGCCGGCCTGTGCCTGCGGCGGGCTCTTCCGGCCGGCCGTGGTCTGGTTCGGCGAGCTGCTGCCGGAGGAGGTCCTGGCGCGTGCAAGTGAGGCGGCCGCGCGCGCCGACCTCTTCGTCTCCGTCGGCACCTCGGCGACCGTCTATCCGGCGGCCGGGCTGATCGAGCTGGCGCACCGGGCCGGCGCCTGCCTGATCGAGGTGAACCCCGAGCCCACCCCATTCTCGCGGCTGGCCGCCCTGCGGCTCGCCGCCGCCGCCGGGGAAGCCCTGCCCCGGCTCACGGAGGAGATCGAAACATGCCGGCGATCGACTACATGATCCGCGAGCTGCCCACCGCCGAACGCCCCCGCGAGCGCCTGCTGGACCAGGGGAGCGCCGCCCTTTCCGACGCCGAGCTGATCGCCGTGCTGCTGCGGACCGGCAAGGTGGGGGCCTCCGCCCTCCAGGTGTCGATGGAGCTGTTGCAGGACGTCGACGGGCTCGCCGGCCTCCTGGGGATGTCGGCTCCTTCGCTGCGGCGCCACGGGATCGGCCCCGCCAAGGCGGCGAGCGTGCTGGCGGCGGTCGAGATCGGCCGGCGCCTGGCGCGCGAGGAGCTGCCCGACCGCCAGCCGTTGACCCGACCGGCGGAGGTGGTGCGCTACCTGGCTATCCGCTACCGGCTGCGCGACCAGGAGATGATGGGCGCGCTCTTCGTCGACATCAAGAACCGCCTCATCGGCGAGCGTGAGATCTTCCGCGGCACCATGAACCGTGCCGCCGTGGAGCCGCGGGAGGTCCTGAAGGAGAGCCTCCTGCGCGGCGCCGCCGGCGTCATCCTTTTTCACAACCACCCGAGCGGCGACCCCGCCCCGTCGGCCGAGGACCGGCTCTTCACCCGCCGCATGGAGCAGGCCGGCGAGATCGTCGGCGTGCGCCTGGTCGACCACCTCGTACTGGGGAGCTCCGGGCGCTGGGTGTCGGTGCGCGGGCGGACCTCCTGGTGAAACGCGCATGGTAGCCTTGCCGGCGATGGCGAGCTACCACCTCGACTGCTGGAGCGGGATCGCCGGCGACATGTTCCTCGGCGCCTGCCTGGACCTGGGGATGCCGATCGAGGTGCTGGCGGAGGCGGTGGCGCGGCTGGGCCTTCCGGGGGTGACCGTCGAGAGCCGCAAGTCGGCCCGCGGCGGCGTCACTGGCACCCGCTTCCGGGTCCTTTTCGAGGGCCGGCCGCTCGAAGGTCCGGACCCCGACGAGCTGGAAGACCCGCATGCGGGCCATCACCACGCCGAAACACCGGGTCACGAGCACCCGCACGACCACCCCCATCCCGAGCACCACGAGCAGCCCGGCCATGGGCATGGCCACGACCTGGCTTCCATCCGCCGGCTGATCGGCGACTGCGCCCTGGCGCCGGCTGTCCGGACGCGGGCTCTCCGCCTCTTCGAACGGCTGGGCGAGGCGGAGGCGAAGGTGCACGGCATCCCCCTCGCCCACGTCCACTTCCACGAAGTGGGGGCGATCGACTCGATCGTCGACCTCGTAGGCGCCGCGGCGGCGGTCGAGCACCTCGCTCCCGAGCGCCTCACCTGCGGCCCCGTCAACGTCGGCGGCGGCCGGGTGCGGACGGCGCACGGCGAGCTGCCGGTGCCGGCGCCGGCGACCGCCGATCTGCTGGCCGGCATCCCCATCCACGGCGGGGAAGGGGGAGAGCTCACCACCCCGACCGGGGCGGTGCTGCTGGCGGAGCTGGTCGACGAGTTCGTGGAGCTGCCCGCCCTGGTCCTCGAAGGCGCCGGCTACGGCCTCGGCCGGCGCGACCTCGCCGGCCGGCCGAACGCCCTGCGCCTCCTCCGCGGCCGTGGCGCGCGGGCGGGCGGCCGCGAGACGGGCGAGGTGATGGTCGTCGAGGCGGAGATCGACGACCTGCCGGGAGAGGGGTTCGGCTTCCTCATGGAGCGCCTCCTCGCCGCCGGCGCCCTGGACGTCTACTTCACCTCCGTGCAGATGAAGAAGAACCGGCCAGGGACGCTGGTGACCCTCTTGTGCCGGCGGCCGCAGCTCGAGAGCCTGGCGGGGGTCCTCCTCG
>DATNKQ010000370.1:0-27205 GCA_035603315.1 Thermoanaerobaculia bacterium | reverse complement strand
CGTTTCCCGCGCGACGGCACGCGCGGGAGCCCTCGGCGCTGCGCCACCCGCCGCTCCGTTGTTGGAGGGGATAAGATCGAGCCCGATCCCTTATGAAGAGGACGACATGAAGAGACCCGCTGTGCTGTTCTTGGCTCTGCTTTGGTTCGCGTTTTTGGTCGCCGCCGATTCAACGGTGCAACCGGCGGCCGACTTCGGACGTTTTCTCGACCGTTTCGCTTCGGCGAAGGGCGCGGAGAGCTCTCGTTTGCAGGAGCTCTTCGACGCCTACTGGCGGTTCCAGATGACGGATTCGCCGGAGTATGCGACCAGCCTGGGCTATCCGGGCCAGAACGGCCACTGGTCCGACCTCTCTCCCGAAGCCATGGCGGCGCGGCGAGCACTGCCGCCGAAAATGGTGGCGGCCATCCAGTCGATCGACCGCGCCCGCCTGGCGCCCCGCGAACGGGTCGACTACGACCTCTTCCGCGGCAGCGCGCGGCGGGAGGTCGAGGGTCTGCGCTTCCCGGAGGAGCTGCTGCCGATCAACCAGATGGGCGGCGTCCAGCAGGACGTACCGAAGCTCCTGGAGCTCGCGCCGGCAGCGTCGCTCGCCGACTACGAGGACATCCTCTCCCGCCTCCGCGGCGTGCCGCGGCTCGTCGACCAGACGATCGCCCTTCTCGAGCGGGGCCTCGCCGCCGGCGTGACGCCGCCGCGGATCGCGCTGCGCGACGTCCCCGCGCAGGTCGCCGACCTCCTGGTGCACGACGACCCGGTCGCGAAGAGCCCGCTGCTCACGGCCTTCCGCACGTTTCCCGCGACCGTTCCGGCGGCGGAGCAGGAGCGCTTGCGCGGCCAGGCGCTCGAGCTCTTCCGGTCAGGCGTCGTCCCCGCCTTCCAGAAGCTGCACGACTTCCTCGTCCACACCTACCTGCCGGGGAGTCGCGAATCGATCGCCATGAGCGCGCTTCCCGACGGCGCGGCCTGGTACGCCTTCAACGTCCGCCGGGCGACGACGACCGATCTCACGCCCCAGGAGATCCACCAGCTCGGCCTCTCCGAGGTGAAGCGGATCCGCGAGGAGATGGACGGGGTCATCCGCCAGACGGACTTCAAGGGCAGCTTCCCGGAGTTCCTCCACTTCCTCCGCACCGACCCGCGGTTCTTCTACGACCGCCCCGAGGACCTCCTCGCCGGCTATCGCGACATCGCCAAGCGCATCGACCCCGAGCTCGTCCGGCTCTTCGGCAGGCTGCCGCGGCTGACCTACGGCGTCATCCCCGTCCCCTCTTACTCGGAGCGCTCGCAGACCACCGCCTACTACGACGGCGGCTCGCTCGCCGCCGGCCGGGCGGGCCACATGTTCGCCAACACCTACGACCTGAAGTCGCGGCCGAAGTGGGAGATGGAGGCGCTGACGCTCCATGAGGCGGTCCCCGGCCACCACCTCCAGATCGCCCTCGCGCAGGAGCTGCCCGACGTCCCCGAGTGGCGCCGCCACGACGATTACACGGCCTTCTCCGAAGGTTGGGGGCTCTACGCCGAGAGCCTGGGCGGCGAGATCGGGCTCTACAAGGACCCCTTCTCGCGCTTCGGCCAGCTCACCTACGAGATGTGGCGGGCGGTCCGGCTGGTGGTCGACACCGGCATGCACACCCTGGGCTGGACGCGGCAGCAGGCGATCGACTACTTCCAGGCCAACGCCCCCAAGGCCGAGCACGACATCGTCGTCGAGATCGATCGCTACATCGTCTGGCCCGGGCAGGCGCTGGCCTACAAGATCGGCGGGCGGAAGTTTCAGGAGCTCCGCGCCTATGCGGAGCGCGAGCTCGGTGCGGCTTTCGACGTCCGCGCCTTCCACGACAACGTCCTCGGCCAGGGCGGCCTGCCGCTGGGGATCCTCGAGAGCAACGTCAAGGCCTGGGTGGCGGAGCGCAAGCAGCAGGCGGCGGGCGCCGAGAGCCGGCCGGCGGCGGCCGGCCGGCCTCCCCTGTGAGCCTGGCGGGACACTACTGGACCGTCGCCGCGCGCTTGCGGCACGCCGTCGCGCCGGCGGCCTGCCCGGAGACGCGCCCGTTCGAGGCTGCCGTGATCGATCCATCCCTGGGGCCGCTCCGTCTGACCGGCCGGCTGCGCGAGGTTCCGGGGGCGGACGAGCTGCTGGTCGTCTTCCATGGCCTGGGCGGCTCGATCGACAGCCACTACATGCTGCGCGCGACCAAGGTCGCCGAGGCCGCCGGCCTCTCCTCCCTGCGCCTGAACGCGCGGGGCGCCGACGGCGGCGGCGAGGACTTTCCCCACGCCGGCCTGACCGCCGATCTCCACGCCGCCCTGGCGAGCCCGCAGCTGGCGCGCTACCGGCGCCTCCACCTCCTCGGCTACTCGCTCGGCGGCCACGTCGTGCTCCGCCTCGCGACCGAGGCCGCCGACGCCCGCCTGGGCGCCGTCGCGGCCGTCTGCGCTCCCTTGGATCTCGACCTCTCCTCGACGGCCTTCGACGCGCCCTGGCGCTGGCCCTACCGCCGCTACATCCTCGACAGCCTGAAGCGCCTCTATGCGCCCGTCGCCGCCCGGCGGATCGGCCGCCTCACGGTCGAGGATGTCCTCCGCATCCGCTACCTGCGCGAGTGGGACGAACGGATCGTCGGCCCCCGTCACGGCTTCGCCGGCGCCGCCGATTACTACGCCCGGGAGAGCGTTGCCCCGCGCCTTGCCAACCTCCGCCTCCCCGCCCTCCTGCTCGCCGCCCGCCACGATCCCATGGTCCCGGCCGCGACGCTGCGGCTCGTCCTCGCAAGCCCGGCGCCGAACCTCGAGGCGCGCTGGATCGAGCGCGGCGGCCACGTGGCCTTCCCGCCCTCCCTGGGGATCGAGGCGCAGGTCATTGCATGGTTGCGCTCGGCGGGTCCTGTCGCGCCGCCGTTTCCCGCGCGACTGCACGCGCGGGAGCCCTCGGCGCCACGCCACCCGCCTCTTCCCTAGACTCCGTGGAGGATCTGCGCCAGCCGCTCGATCCCGTCCACCAGCCGCGGCCCCGGCCGGCTAAAGCAGCCGTTGGCGTCGACGGGGTAGACCCTTCCCGCACGGACGGCGCGGAGCGCCCGCCAGGTGGGGCGATTCGCGACCGCCGCGACCTGCGCCTTCGCGCCCGCCTCGTCGTAGCCGCAGGGCATCGCCACGATGACGTCGGGATCGGCCTCCTGGAGGGTTTCCCAGGTGAGGCGGGCGGAGTGCGATCCGGGGGCGGCCAGCACATCGGTGCCGCCGGCGAGGTCGATCATCTCCGGCACCCAGTGGCCGCCGGCGAAGGGGGGATCGAGCCACTCGAGGGCCGCCACCCGCGGACGCGGCCGACCGGCCACCGCGGCGCGCACGGCGTGGAGCCGGTGCTCGAGGCCGCGGAGCAACGCCTCGGCTTCCGCGGAGCATCCGGTCAAGGCGCCCACGCGGCGGATGTCTGCCCAGACGCCGGCCAGCGACCGCGGGTCGAGCGACACGATCTCCGGGCAGCGGGGGAGTGGGCGGACGGCGCTGTCCACCTGGGCCGTGCTCACCGCGCAGACCGGGCAGAGCTCCTGGGTGACGATGACGTCGGGGGCCAGGGCGGCGATCCGCGCCTCGTCGAGCGTGTAGAGGCTGGCGCCTCCCCCCACCTGCGCCGACACCGCGGCATCCACCTCCGCGGAGCTCATCCCCGCCGAGAGAGCGCTCCCCGTCAGCACCGGCAGCGCCCGCGCCTCGGGAGGGAAGTCGCACTCATGGCTCACCCCCACCACCATCTCCCCCGCCCCCACCGCAAAGAGGATCTCGGTGCCGTTGGGGACCAGGGAGACGATGCGCATGGGATTCTTCGGGAGAAGGCAGGTTCAAGCGGAGCGATAGTCACCAATCCAGCGTACGAACCTCAGCTTAGGTTTGACGGCTTCGAAGAATTTTCGATCGGCCGTCCAGAGATCGACCTCCAACGCCAATGCGAGCGCCAGATAGGAGGCGTCATAAACCGCAAGACGATACTCGACAGCCAGGCGCCTGCAATCCTCGATGTCGGGGTCGGCTATGCCCACCCCAAGCGCTCGTAGGGACGCCAATACTTTCGCTCCTTCAGCATCAGAAAGCCTACGTCGGCGCGTGGCGGAAACCACGCCGTTGGCGATCTCGTACCACCAGAGCGATGGTGCGATCATTTGGAAGCGGCCATCGACCCCGTCATCTCGGAGAGCCAGGGCCCTTTCGACGTCCTCCTCGTCGTTCAGGGCCCACTTCAGGCTGACGCTCGCGTCAACAACCAGATAACCAACGTCGGCTGGGCTCAACGACGGCGGCCCTCGGCGATCAGCTCGTGAACTGGAACACCGATCGGCCCGATCCGGTTGCGCAAGCGATCGAGGGCTTTCGCCGCGTCCCGTGGGCTAATGGCGGGCGCCTGCGACGAGTGGTCCTCTTCGGCGAGGCGGTCGCGCAGGGCCTCAAGACAGTAGGCGCTCAAGGTCACGCCCTTTCGAGCTGCCGCGATCTTGATCGCCCGATGAAGCTCGGGCTGGTCCAGATAAATGTTCAAACGGACATACTGCGGATGGCTGGGCATGGGCACTCCTTCAATTCGACGGCATAGGAGCCGTCCTACCCTGCAACTGTAGCACTGTAGTGCTAGTCAGGCTGAACGGTATACTCCCTAACTTGAACCGAAAGAGCTGCTCGTGCGGGGAACCTCAGTACTGCTGACTCTGCTGCTCACCGTTCTGGCGACGGCCCGGACCGCATTTCTCTCAGTTCTGCCGCCCACCGCGCCCGCCGGCCCGCGCGTCATCGTCCTCGGGACGGTGCAGGACGGCGGCATGCCGCAGGCGGGGTGCGACTGCGCGCACTGCGCGGCGGCGCGGCGGGACCCGTCGCTCAAGCGGCACGTGGCGAGCCTGGCGCTGCACTTTCCGCGCTCGGGCCACACCTTCCTGATCGATGCCACGCCGGACCTGGCCGAGCAGATCGAGATCGTGCATCGCTTCCGTCCCCATCCGGCCGGCGGGGTGGACCGCGCGCCCTTCGAGGGCGTGCTCCTGACCCACGCGCACATCGGCCACTACCTCGGGCTCGCCCTCTTCGGCTTCGAGGTGCTCAACACCCACGAGATCCCCGTCTACTCCTCGCCGCGCATGGCCGCCTTCCTGCGCGCCAACGGCCCCTGGAGCCAACTCGTGAGCCTGCGGAACATCGCGCTCCACGAGCTCACCCTCGGCGTGCCGCTGGCGCTCGAGGAAGGGGTGACGGTGACGCCGATGCAAGTGCCTCATCGCGACGAGTTCTCGGACACCCTGGCCTTCGTGATCCGCGGCCCGAGGAAGACCCTCCTCTATGTCCCCGACACCGACTCCTGGCGCGCCTGGAAGCGGCCTCTCCTGGAGGTGCTCGCGGCGGAGAAGGTGGACGTCGCGCTGCTCGACGGCACCTTCTACTCGCCGGCCGAGCTCCCCGACCGCGACGTCACGAAGATCAAGCACCCCCTCATCACCGACTCCATGGACCTTCTGGAGCCGCTCGTCCGCGCCGGCAGGCTCCACGTCTACTTCACCCACTTGAACCACTCCAACCCCGCCTTCGACGCCGCCGGCCCTGAGCGCCGGGCGATCGAGGCGCGCGGGTTCCGGGTGCTGGCGGAGGGGGAGGAGTTCGAGCTGTAGGTGAAGAGAAGGGAGATAGCTCCGACAACAGGGCGAGTGAGCATTCCCAAATCGGGTATGATCTCTCCTGAAATGGGAAGAGACTCTCCTGGCAGCTTGGCCGATGCCCTCTTCACGCCCGTTCAGCAGCGCGTCTTGAGACTCCTCTTCGCTCAACCGGATCGCCGGTTCCAGAGCGCCGAGCTGATCCGTTTGGCCAAAGGCGGTGTCGGCGCGGTCCATCGCCAGCTCGCTCGTTTGGAGAAGGCGGGCCTGGTGGAAGCAACCCGTGTGGGGAATCAGAAGCACTACCAGGCGCGCCGGGAGTCTCCGATATTTGCCGAGCTACAGGGTCTCGTGGCGAAGACGGTGGGCGCGGTAGAACCTTTGCGGAACTCTCTGGGTGAATACGCCGACAGCATCCGCGCCGCGTTCGTCTTCGGCTCTCTAGCGAAAGGCAGCGACCATGCGGAAAGCGACATCGATCTCATGGTGATCTCTGACGTGCTGCATTATTCGGATCTTTTCGAGGCTCTGCAGGAGGCGGAGGTTCGCCTCGCGCGGCCCGTCAATCCAACGGTGATGAGCCTCACCGATTGGCGAGCCAAGAGAGCGCGAGAGGACTCGTTCGCAGCTCGGGTCGCTGCACTGCCAAAGCTCTTTGTGATCGGGTCGGACGATGACCTCGCCTGAGCTTGAGAATCTGGTGAGGGCTGGCAAGCTCAAGCGCGAGCCGCCCGCGGCGGGCGAGATCGAGGGCTTGCGACGTTCAGGGGAGGCTCGCCTCGCCGACGCGCCTAAGCCGGAGCTGGCGATCGAGAGCCGTTTCGACCTCGTTTACAACGCGGCGCACGTCCTCGCGCTGGCCGCGCTGCGCCGCTTGGGCTACCGTTCCGAGAATCGCTATCTCGTGTTCCAGACGCTGCCGCATACTCTCGGGCTTCCACCTTCGACCTGGCGAGTGCTGGCCAAAGGTCATGAAAAGCGGAATCTCGCGGAATACGAAGGGCTGCTCGACGTGGACGAACGTCTCGTGGCGGACATGATCGACGCGAGCAAGGCTGTCCTGGCCGCCCTTCAGGCCGCTGCCGTCTGATCCCCTACGGGCAGGTCTCGAAGGCCGCGGTGTCCTGGACGGGCTGGAAGGCGGTGAACTGGTGGTTGAAGTACTGCCGGCTGGCCGCCGTTACGGTGTCGGTGACGTTGATCGTCGTCCGCACGTTGGTCAAGCCGCCGGCGAAGAACCAGAAGCGGTCGTTGAAGCCGCAGGCGTTCAGGACCTTGGTCACCACCTCGACGTTGCCGCTGTCGAAGAACCAGAAATAGCCGGTGTCGCCGGAGAGGGCGACGGCGTGGCCGTTGCCGCTGGTGCCCTGCGGCGTCGCCCACTGGACGCTGACCTTGAAGCGGTTCTGGTTCAGGCAGAGGGTGGCGTCGTCGGGCATGCAGGGAGACGGTCCGGGGTTCAGGAACTGGGCGACCATCGGGTAGGTGGCGGAGAAGGCGCCGTTCGCGCAGAGGTTCCGGTAGTCGCAGCCGTCCGGCGGGTTGGGGCCGCAGCCGTCGGAGAGCTGGCCGACGACGAGGCCGCCGTCCAGGAGGATCGCCGAGCCCGAGCTGCCCACGAAGGTGCCGCCGAAGGTGGGCTGGAGGTAGACGAACTTCGTGAGGTCGTTGAGCGGCGCCCCGTCCTCGTTCGGGCAGAGGAAGCGCGGGTGAAGCTCGACCGTCCCCTCGGAGTAGGACTGCGGGCGCGCGAAGGGGTGCGAGATCTGGTGCAGCTTGGTGCCCTCGGGGAGCGACGCCACCCGCGCGTCCCAGCCCAGGAGGTAGCGCTTGTTGTCCGGGAAGGCGGCGAGCTTCAAGAGGGTGAAGTCGCTGTTCTTGGAGGTCGCCATGAGCGTCGCGCCGATCACCCGCGGCAGGGTGCCGAGCGCCGGCGTTGCGCCGTTGCAGGTCGCGGTCTCGTCGTCGAAGAACGACTCCAGCGTCGACGCCTCGGCCTGGGTGCTCAGGCAATGGTTGGCGGTCAGCAGGTAGGGGATCGTCGTCTTGTCGTCGGAGTCGTTGAGCAGCTCGCCGGTGCACTCGGCGGCGAAGTGGCCGCTGCTGTCGACGTTGCCGATCAGGGCGATTGCATGCCGCACGTTGGTGACGTTGGTGAAGGTCGATTCGGCGATGCAGGTGGCGTCCTTGAGGCAGGAGGTCGAGCGGACCGTCAGGTCGGCGGCCGAGGTCAGCGGCTCGCCGGTCTCCGGATCGAGCCGGACGATCTCCATCACGCGGTCGAGCCGGAAGCTGGAGGTCCGGCCGGCGGCCAGCGCGGCGCCGGGCACCCGCGCCTCGATCGATACGGTGGGGCCGGCGACGCTCGGCGTCCACAGGTCGCCGCCGGGGCCCGTGAGCTCGGCGCCGAAGGGGCGCGAGCTCAGCCCGTCGGCGCCGTAGACCCAGAGTCGGGCGCCGGCCGGGAGGTGGACGCGGTCGAGGTGCAGGCGCAGGCGGAAGGCGCCGGCGACGCTCACCTGGGCGCCCCAGACGAGGTCTCCGGCGCGCCGGGCGAGGATCCCTCCGCGGTATCCGCCGTCCGGCCGGGCGAGGAGGTCGCCGCCCAGGTCGACGGCTACCGGGGCCGGCAGCTCGCGGTCGAAGCCGTTCCGGCGCGGCACGGCGCCGCGGGCGTTCCACTCCGCCACGGCCCGCAGGCGGTCCCCGGCCTCGCTCGCCGCCTCCCCGAGCGCCGCGAGAGAGGAGAGCGAGGCCCCCTTGGCCGCTTCGAAGACTCGCGACGGCGGCTCGGGAGGCCGCGACTCGTCGACCACCCCGAGGGCCGCCCGCGGCTCGGCCCGCTGCGCTGCCAGCGCGACAGGGAGAAGGGCGCAGCCGAGGCTCACGATCGCGGGGAGGAGGAGGGCTGGGGATCTCATGCGGTCTCCGACTGAGGTATTTTCCGCTTGTCGGTGCGAGGATACCGCGGTTCGGCGCCAGCGGCGAAGCGTGCCGGACTGGTTCGCGCCTTGCAGACGGCCACACCGCGAGAGGTGGATCGAGAACGATGACGAAGCTCTTCGGCATGCTCCTGCTGCTCCTGTTGCAGACCGGTTCCGCGGCGGCTCCCCCGGCATCCGCGCCGGCCGCCCCCGCAGCCCCCACCGTCGCGCCGCCCCCGGCCGCGGCACCCGCTGTCGCCCCGCCGGTCGAGACCCTGGAGTTCGGCCGCTTCGGGAAGATCCCCACCTACCATCCGGCGGGGCCGCCGACGCAGGTGGCGCTGCTGCTCTCCGGCGAGCCGGAAGGGTCGCCGGCGATGGCCAAAATGGCCGCCGCGCTTACCGCGCGCGGCGCTCTCGTCATCGGCGTCCCTCTCCCGCACTACCTGGCGGCGCTTGCCAAGAGCACCGCCTACTGCACCGTGCCGGCGGCGGACTTCGAGGTCCTTGCGCACTACGCGGAGCAGAAGCTCGGCGTCGCCAACTATGTAGTCCCCTTCCTGGTGGGCGATCCCTCGGCCGGCACCCTCGCCTTCATCACCCTCGTCCAAGCCCCGGCCAACACCTTCGCGGGGGCCATCAGCTTCGGCTTCTGCCCCAAGGTCGTCTTCCCGCGGCCGCTCTGCCCGGGCGACGGCCTGCGCTGGGACCAGAAGGACAAAGAGAAAGAGATGCTGCTGCTGCCGGCCCCCGCGCTCGAAAACCCCTGGATCGTGCTGCCTGGGACGGGGGAGCCGGAGTGCCCGGTCCAGAACCTCCGCGAGTTCGCCGCCAAGATGGCGCCCGCCACCGTCCTGCCGCCGCCCGATCCGGCGCCGGCGGGAGAAGAAGGCTGGCGGCCGCGTTTCGAGAAGGCGCTGGCGATCCTCGACGACAAGCGGCGGCAGGACGAGGCGGCGGCGGGAGCCAAGGGCGGCCCCCTCGCCGACCTGCCGCTCATCGAGCTGCCGGTCCCGACGACCACCCGCGACCTGCTGGTGGTCATGGTCTCCGGCGACGGCGGCTGGCTCGGCCTCGACCGCCGGCTCGGCAACCAGCTCTCCGCCAACCAGGGCCTGCCGGTCGTCGGCATCAACTCGCTCAAGTACTTCTGGACCCGGAAGAGCCCGGAGACCGCCGCCGCCGACCTCGCCCGCATCCTCGATCACTACCTGGAAGCGTGGGGCAAGAAGGGGGCGATCCTCATCGGCTACTCGCAGGGGGCGGACGTGCTGCCGTTCATGGTCGACCGCCTGCCGGCGCGCCTCAAACCGAAGGTCAAGGAGATCGTCCTCGTCGGCCCCGACGCCGGCGCCAACTTCGACTTCAACTTCGCCGCCTACATGAGCGGCCGGGAGCAGCGGCCCGAGCTGCCGGTCGCGCCGGAGATCGCGCGCGTCAAGAGCTTCAAGGTCCTCTGTGTCTACGGCGTGCGCGAGGAAGATCCGCTGTGCAAGAAGCTGAAGCCGGGTCTCACGATCCCGGTCGTCCTCAGGAGTGGCCACGGCTTCGTGATGGACAACGACCGCCTCATCGCCCGCATCCTCGAGGAGGCCGGCATGCAGGTCATGGCCCCGGGGACGGCGGTGAAGGCCGGACCGCCGTAGCCTTGCGATAGACTGCCGCCCGCCATACAGCCGAGACAACGACCGGGAGGAGACGTTCTGCCTCGACGGCGGATCGAGCGCGCGAGCGCCTCGACATGATCGTGACCCCTCCGCAGCGCGCGGCGTTCCTCCGCTTCTGCGCCGCGATCTTCGGCCTCGCCGTCGCTATCGCGATCTATCCGCTCTGGCTGCGGCCCGCGCCTCCCGGCCAGCTCCCGGGCTTCGCCACCGTCCTCGGGATCGACGCCCGCGCTTCGTATCGCTTCGTCGCCAGCCTGCTGTTGCTGCCGCTCGCGGCGCCGCTCCTCCTACGTCCCGCGCTGGTTCGTCTGGGAACGGAGGAGGCGCGGCCCTGGGCGCAGAACCTTGCTGCGCTTTCGATAGTCGTGGCGATATGGGCTGCGCTCGCCGGCCTGCCGCCGCTCTGGGTCGTCCTCCCCACCCTCGCGGTCCTCCTCGCCTGCACCCTGCTCCGGTGTTTCCCGGCAGGCTTCAGCCGCCGCGACGTCATTCTCGCGCCGGCCATCACCACCGTCTGGATCGCCTTTCTTGATCGGCCGGTGCACTTCGCCGAGGCCCTCCTCGTCGCCGCGCTCCTAGTTCTCGCGGTGCGGCTGTTGGTGGCCATCCCGCGGCGGGGAGGCCTGCCGCCGGCCTACTGCTTCGCGCTTTCGCCGCTGGGCCTGGCGCTGCAGTCGCAGCTCTTCGGGCCGGAGCGGCGGCACGCCTTCTGGCCGCCGGTCCTCGTGGCCTTGGCGACGCCCTTTCTCCTCCGCCTGGCGGTCCCCGACGGGCCGCGCGTCCGGCGCGGGATTCGGCTCGCGCTGGCGTTCCTGATCTTCCCGATCGCCTGCATCGGCCACGTCAGCGCCTATGCCGTGATGGGTGTCGAGGGGAGGCCGCGCATCAGCGTCTTCGAGGAGGCCGAGCACCTGGTTCCGGCCGCCGAGATGGTGCGCGGCGAGAAGCCATACCGCGACATTATCCCGCCGCACGGCTTCGTGCAGGACGCCTTTCTAGACTACGTCCTCCTGCGCGCCGGGGCGCCCTCGGTGGGCCGGGTGATGAAGGTGCGGAGCTGGATCGAGACCGCCGGCTCCGTCGTGCAATACGCCGTCGCCGCGGCCGCCACCGGCTCGCCGGAGGTCGGCCTGGCGGCGGCGTTTCTGGCCAATCTCATCGCCACTCCGGGCGGGCCGATCCGCCTCCTGCCGTCGCTCGCCGCCGTGGCTCTCTTGGCCTGGGGGCTGCGCCGCCACAGCCCGCGCGCCTTCGGTCTCGCCGCCGCGGTCGCCGCCTTGAGCGTGCTGACGAGCCTCGACTTCGGCGCTTACGCGGTCGGCACGCTGCTGGTGGCGCTCCTGCGGATGCGGCGCTGGGCGTACGCGCGCGCGGCGCTCGTCGGAGCGGCCTGCGTGGCCGTTCCGGTGACGGTCGCCTTTGCCTTCTACGGAATCCTCGCCGACGCCCTCCGCGTGACGCTCTTCGAGATCGCGAGCTGGAGGTCGGTCTACAACCTCGGACCGTTCAGCGCGCCGCCGCCCTTCAAGACCTGGCACTTCTTCCCCGAGGTCCTGATCGCGCTCTTCGACCACACCGGCTTCCTTTTCGTCGTCTGGTTGGCGATCGTCGCCGCCCTCGGCGCGGCCCTATGGCGCAAGCCGCTGCGCCGTTGGGAGCCGGCGGTGGCCATCGCCGTCTGGTGCGCGCTGAATGCGCTCTCCTACGCCGAGCGCCAGCGCCTGACCTTCCGCTTCGCCGTCGCTCCGCTCCTGGCCGTCGTCCTCTGGCGCTGCTTCCGCTCCCGCACGCCGCTCCTGCGGCTGGCAGCGCCGCTCATGGTCTTCATCCTCGTCATGGTCGGCCAGCCAGTCTCGCACCTCGCCGTGGTGGCGATCGAGCGCAACGCGCGCGGCATCCAGGAACCGCGGTGGACGGAGGTGCCCGGCGTGCCGCGCGCGCAGGGTGCGCTCTTCGAGACGCCGGATGCCGAGCTGGTGGCGGCGGCGAAGCAGTATTTCGGCGCGCACCTGGCGCCCGGCGACACCTTCTTCGACTTTATGAACCGAGGCCTCCTCTACTACCTCTTCGACCGCGACTGCCCGCTCCGCCAGGTCGAGGTGGCTTTCTACGAGCCGGAGGCGCGCCAGCGAGAGGTGATCGCGCGCATCGAAGCCAATCCCCATATCCGTTTCGCGCTCCTCCCACCGGCGAACGACGACTGCAACGGCGTCGACTGCGTTCCCAACCGCATCCGTGCGCCGCTGGTCTGGCAATACCTGCAGCAGCGCTTCACGCCAGATCTGGCAACGGAAAGGGTGATGTTCTGGAAGAGGAAGTAATTCTGGCGTTGAGTTATCAGTTTGACGCGCAATACCTATGAATTGTCATCCCGAGCGTGAGCGAGGGACCTGTGCGGGTGGGTGGCGCGAATCCCGCACGTAGCAAGCGTGTGGGAGGCCGCCCCTCCACCAGGATTCGTGGCAGTCACGGCTCTTGCGGCCCCATCGCATAAATCCTATCGTGGAGACGAATTTTGACGGCCGAGCGCCGGAGGGCCAGCATGCGAGATCTCTGGAAGGACATCCGATATGCCTTGCGGACGCTCGGCAAGAACCCCGGGTTCACCATCGTCGCCGTTTTGACGCTGGCTCTCGGGATCGGCGCCGTGGGCGCGGTGTCGAGCGTGCTGCGGGGGCTCTTGCTGCGGCCCTTGCCGTATGCGCAGCCGGAGCGGGTGGTGATGGTGTGGACGCGGTGGTCGGACTTCCCCAAGACCTGGTTGTCGGTCTCCGAGTACCGCACCTTCGAGACGGCGGGCTGCTTCGCGGATCTCGCCCTCTTCGCGCCGCAACAGTCGACGCTCACCGGCGGCGCCGAGCCGGAGCGGATCGGCAGCGCTCTGGTGTCGGCGAACCTGTTCGACGTCCTCGGCGTGCATCCCGTCCTCGGCCGCTCGTTCACGCCCGCGGAGGTGGGGGAGCGGCCGGCGCCGGTAGTGATCCTGAGCGCCGACCTCTGGCGCCGGCGCTTCGGCGGCGACCGCCGCATCCTCGGCGCCAGCATCGACGTCAACGGCGCGCCGAAGACGGTGGTGGGAGTGATGCCGGCGGGGCTCAAGCTGCCGCTCGACTACAGCACGCCGACGCCGGCGGCCCTCTGGCAGCCGCTCGACGAGGAGCTCCGCGGCGCCTTTACCCTGGCGCCGAAGGGCGGCAGTCACAACTACAACGCCATCGGCCGGCTGGCTCCGGGGGTGAACGTCGAGCAGGCGCGGGCGCGTCTCGAGAGCGTGGCCGCCGGGCTCACCGCTGCCGGGCTCTATCCCCGCGAGTGGCACTTTCAGCCGCTCGTCATCCCCGTCGTCGAGGACATCCTCGGCCCCCTGCGCATTGCCCTTCTCGTGCTCGCCGGGGCGGTCGGCTTCGTCCTCCTGATTGCCTGCGCCAACGTGGCGAACCTGCTCCTCGTGCGCGGTATACACCGGCGCCGCGAGCTCGCCGTGCGCATGTCCCTGGGGGCCGGGCGCGGCCGGCTCGTGCGGCAGCTGCTCCTCGAGAGCGGCGCGCTCTCGCTCTTAGGGGGAGCCGCCGGTCTCTGGCTCGCCAGCCTCGGCTTAAGCGCCCTGCGGCTCCTCGATCCCGCAGCCATCCCGCGGGTGGGCGAGGTCGGCATGGACGGCGCGGTCGTGGCTTTCGTCGTCGCCGTCTCGATCGCGACCTCGCTCCTCTGCGGCCTCGCTCCCGCCCTCCAGCTGTCGCGGCCCGACCTGCAGGCGAGTTTGAAGCAGGGCGGCCGCGGCGCCGGCCTGGGGCACGAGGGCGGCCGGCCGCAGAACCTGATGGTGGTCTCGGAGGTGGCACTGGCGGTGGTGCTCCTCATGGGCGCCAGCCTGATGATCCGCACCTTCTGGTCGCTGTCGCGGGTCGACCCCGGCTTCCGCTCCGCGCGCGTCCTCACCTTGGGCGTCTCTCCCGCGCGGGTCAAGTACGCGCGGCCGGAGGCGCTCGTCCGGCTCTACGACGAGATCTTGGCCGGCGTCCGGCGGCTGCCCGGCGTCCGCTCGGCAGGCGCCGTGCGTGCGCTGCCCCTCGCCACCAGCATGGGCGATTGGGGGCTCAAGGTCGAGGGCTACCAACCGCCTCCCGGCGAGTCGGTGCGCGGCGACTGGCAGGTAGTGACCCCCGGCTACTTCGAGTCCCTCGGCATCCCGCTCCAGAAGGGGCGGACCTTCACCGCCGCCGACCGCCGCGACGCGCAGCCGGTCATCGTCGTCAGCGAGGCGATGGCTCGCAAGTTCTGGCCCGGACAGGACCCCCTCGGGCGGCGCATCATGGTCAGCGGCTCGGGTCCCTCCGGCTGGAGCACGGTCGTCGGCGTCGTCGGCGACGTCCGCCACGACGGCCTGACGGCGGACGTCAAGCAGACCTGGTACCTGCCGCAGACCCAGTTCGACCTCTCGACGGGATTCCCCATCTCCGGGATGACGCTGGTGGTGAAGACCGCCGGCGACCCCGCGGGCATCGCCCCCGGCGTGCGCGCAGCTCTCCGCGCCGCCGACCCGCAGCTTCCTTTCTCCGACGTGCGGACGCTCGAGGACGTGGTGGCAGGGGCGCTCGCCAAGCAGCGCTTCACCCTCTTCTTCCTCGTCCTCTGCTCGGCGCTCGCGCTGACGCTCGCCGCCGTGGGGGTCTACGCCGTGGTGCGCTTCCGCGTCAGCGTACGGACGCGAGAGATCGGGCTGCGGATGGCGCTGGGAGCGCGGGCCGGCCAGGTGGTGGGAGGGATGGTCTCCCAGGGCATGGGCCCCGTCCTCGCTGGGCTGGCGATCGGCGCCGGCGCAGCCCTCGGGCTGACGCGCTTTCTCGGCAGCCTGCTGTACGGGGTCGGCGCGCAGGACCCGCTGACTCTGCTCGTCGCCGCGGTCACTCTCGGGCTCGTCGCCCTGGGGGCGACCTACCTCCCCGCCCGCCGCGCCGCGCGGGTGGATCCGCTGATCGCCCTGCGGGAGGAATAGAGGGAGCTACCCGCCCGGCGTCACCGTCTCGCGGAAAACGACTCCCCGCTCGGCGAGCTCGCGGAGGACGAAGGCGTAGGCCTCCGGCTCCTGGCCGACGAACTCCGGCGGCGAGATCCCCTTCCTCGTGTAGAGGCCGGCGGCGACGAGCCGGACTATGGCGGTGCAGGTGTAGCCGGTGGTGCGCGCCATCGAGGTGGTGCCCGTGGCGCGGTCGTAGCGGTCGAGGAGGTCGTAGCGGTAGCTCGTGGCCCGGCCGGCCTTCTCTCCCTCTACGATCACCCGCATCACCGTCAGATCCTCCTCGCCCTCGCCCAGCTGCCAGGCGGAGAAGAGGAGCCGGGCGGTGACGTCGAGCGGACGCACGCGGACGCCCCCGGCCTCGATGGGCTCGCGGCCGAAGAAACCCGTCTCGCGGAGCATGCGCATGCGATCCGCGTGGCCGGGGTAGCGCAGCGTCTTTTCGACCATGTCGGGAACCGGGAGGGTCTGGATTAGGGTGCGCAGGCCATCGGTGTTGAACGCCTCCAGGGTGCCGACGCCCGCGAAGTCGAGCGGCTCGACCTCGGAGAGGGCGGGCAGGGTGAGGGGCCGGCCGCCGCGCAGGAAGCGGGCCGGCCTCGTGTACTCCTCGATCACGTCGATGGGGGAGAACACGGCCTTGAGCTCGAACGGCCAGGCGCGCACGGCCGGCAGGCCGCCGACGTAGCAGGCAAAGCGGTTGACGCGGTCGAGGAGGCCGGCTGCGCGGCCGAGGATGAGGTTGCTGCACCCCGGCGCCACGCCGCAGTCGACAAGAGCCGTGAGGCCGCGTGCCTTCGCCAGCTCGTCCAGACGGAACGGGTCTTCGTCGAAGAAGGAGATGTCGACGATGTCCTTGCCCGCCTGAAGCACCGCCTGCACGGTGGCGAAGCCGAGGAACCCGGGGACCGCGCCCGCCACCAGGTCGGCGCCGGCGACCGCCCGCTGGACCGCCGCCGGATCGGCGAGGTCCGCCTCGAGGGTCGAGAGGCGCGGCACGTCTCCCAGGCGCGCCAGCGCCGCCGCGGAGGCGTCCACGGCGGTGACCTCAAAGCCGGGCTCGGCCGCCAGGTCCCTGGCGATCGTGCTTCCGACGCGTCCACTTCCCAACACGGTGATCTTCATCGTTTCCGCCTCATCGAGCTCGCCGTCCATCGCGGGGGCGGGGAAGTATCTCATGCGGCGGACCCGCCTCGGCGCTCCGCACTGGATGGAGCTATTTATCAACATCCATTCTTTCGATGATACGCATGCGCAACGTTATTTCCTTCTTCGTCCAGAAACCCCTGCGAACATGGTAAGCTCCAACTTATTCCGGTACAGGAGGCTGCCATGCAGACCCGGCTTTCGCTTGCGGCGAAGAAAAGGGAGGGATTGCTGGCGCAGATCGGCGCGGAGGTGTTCCGCGGCGGCTTCCAGTTGCTGGATCCCAAGGTCACGACGCCGCACGATCCGGAGGTCTACGAGATCACCCTCATCGTGGAGGGGCCGGAGCCGGCGGTCCCCCAGCTCAAGGTCAACCTCAAGGCGCTGGAAGGTGTCTTCGAGGTCGACAACGTCTTCCCGGAGAACGGCGGCGGCGCGGCCGCGCCCGCCGACCTCGAAGCGCGCCTGCAGGCGGCCTTTGCCGCCGTCGTCGACTCCTACCCGCACATCGCCACCCCGGTGCAGGAGTTCGCCAGCTCGCTCGACGCCGCAGTCCGGCCGGCGGCCGTCTTCTCCCTCGGGCAGCGGGTGGGCAAGCGGGAGTACAAGAAGAGCTTCTCCTTGGGCAGTCCGCTCAAGCTGGAGCTGGCGTTGCGGCGCATGGCCGTGCTGGCGCTCCGCCCCTTCGCGCGGGCGGAGTCCGAGGGCTCTTCGGTGCGCGTGCTCTCCTGTCCCTTCTGCATCAACCTCCGCGCCGCGGAGCCCTGCTGCGACTTCCTCGCCGGCTTCCTGCAGGGCCTCCTGGAGGCCAACCCGCTGACGGCGGGGGTGCGGGTGAAGGAGGTGCGGTGCCGGGCGTGCGGTGATCCGGACTGCACCTTTTCCTGCACGCTCGAGAGAGGAGGAATGGCATGAACCCGGTCGCCGTCCACTACGATCTCCTGCTCGTCGTCCTCTCCTACGCTATCTCCGTCTTCGGGGCGTACACCGCCCTCCAGCTGGCGGTCGCCATCCCCACCGCGACCCAGCGGGCGCTCTGGGGCTGGCTCGCCGGCGCTGCCGTCGCCATGGGCGGCGGCGCCATCTGGTCGATGCACTTCATCGCCATGCTGGCCTACAAGATGGCCATGCCGGTGAGCTATGACACCGGGTTGACGCTGGCCTCGCTGCTGGTGGCCGTCCTCGTCACCGGGCTCGGCTTGTACGTCGTCGGCCGCGGCGAGGCGAGCGCGCTCAAGCTGGCGGGCGGCGGCCTCTTCACCGGGCTGGGCGTCGCCGGCATGCACTACACGGGGATGGCGGCGATGGTGATGCCGGCGACCCTCTCCTACCGTCCCTCGCTCGTCGGGCTCTCCGTGGTCATCGCCGTCGTGGCGTCCATCGCTGCTCTCTGGCTGGCGTTCAACCTGCGCGGCAACTGGCAGCGCTTCGGCAGCGCCTTCGTCATGGGCGCGGCGGTCTGCGGCATGCACTACACCGGCATGGCGGCCGCGATCCTGACCCCCACCCAACGGCAGGCGGCCGTGCCGGCGGCCAGCATCGGTGCCGGCGACCTGGCGCTCTTCGTCTTCGTGATCACCGCCGTCCTCCTCACCATCGCCCTTGCCGTCACGGTGCGGCGGCGGGCGCTGCTGAGCGAGGCCTGAGCACCAGCAGGTCCTGGCTGAGCGTGACCTCCAGCCCGTCGAGCCCGGCCAGGCGCCGCCGCTCGCGCTGGCGGCCGCCACGGTAGGTTATGGCCAGGAGGTCGCCGAGGGAGGCGGCGTCGAGCTGTTCCCGCTGATGGGCGGCGCCCTCTCCGACGAGCTCGAACTCGCCGGCGAAGGCCGCGAGGGTCCGCTCGCGGCGATCGCGCAGGCGGCGCTCGCCGCCCAGGACCTCGCGGAGCTCGATCAGGTCGTCGGCCCCCGGCACCGCCACCAGCAGCTGTCCCGCGGGCGCCAGCACGCGCCGGAACTCGGCAGGGTTCTGGCGCGCGGTGATCGACATCACGAGGTCGAACGAGCCGGCGGCGAAAGGGAGGAAGCGGTCGGCGTTGGCGACGATCCAAGTGGCCTGCGGGCAGGCGCGGGCGGCGAGCTCGATGGCCGGCACCGAGATGTCGACGCCGCAGGCTTCCCCAGCCCGCTCGCGGGCGACGGCGGCGAGGACCGATCCCTCACCGCAGCCGGCGTCGAGCACGGCGGGCCGGTGGGGAAGGGAGAGTCCGGCGACGGCCGCGAGGACGCCGCGGAGGAGCGCCTCGCCGTGCCCCGCGAGGTAGAGGCGCCGCCGCGCTGCCGCCGCCTCCTTGGAGTCGCCGGGGTGGCGCGAGCGCCGGTCCTGCGGCTGCAGCAGATTCAGGTAGCCGCTCCGCGCGACGTCGAAGGAGTGTCCGCGCGGGCAGGCGAACACGGGCTCCGTCCGCGTCAGGTCGGAGCCGCAGCCGCGGACCGGGCAGAGGAGCGTGACCAGGGCGCTACTTCACGGCGGCGGGCGAGGTGAAGACCGCATCCGGGAGGGCGTCGCTGACGGCGATGTCGGAGAGTTCGAGCTTGCCGTCGCCGCCGACCTCGACGCGGTGAGGGGCGAGCAGGATCTTGCCGTAGCGCTGCCAGCCTTCCCACTTCCAGACCCCCGGCTTGTCCTCCGGCTTCATGCCCTCGAGGACGTAGCGCCAACGGTCCATGAGATGGGTCTCGCGGTTGATGTAGGCGGTGTAGTGGTCGCCGGGGGTCAGGCCGACGTGATCGAAGGTGAGCTCCAGCTTGTCGTAGGGCTTGCCGTCCAGGGTCTCCTCGCCGCTGAACGCCAGGTGGACGCCGGGATCCTTCATCTTGTAGGGCATCAGCAGCCAGTAGGTGTCGTTGACCCAGGTGCCGTAGCCGAGCTCGAGGAACTTCTTGAGCTGGTCGCCGGCCGCCGGCTTGCCGTTCACCCACGCCTGGCCCTCGTGGGTGTTGAGGTTCTCGAGGACGACGAAGCTCTCGCCGTCCCGCGTCTTGCCCTCCACCCGGTGGCGGCCGGTCCACTTGTCCCAGGTGTGGGTGCGGCGGCCGGCGAAAGTGAAGTGGATGTAGTGGGTGGCGTCCCATGCCGCCCGGCCGCCAAGGGCGTCCATCACCTGGCCGGCGATGCGGTCGGCCTCGGCGTCGCCATTCGCGGGGGCGGTTTGGGCGGTCAGACGGGACGCTGCGGGTCCGGCGGCGAGGGCGGCGGCGAGCGCCAGGCCGGCGGTGAGGGTGCGGGCGATCGGGCTTGGGCGCATGGCGGATTCCTCCTCGAAATCGGGGCGACCGGCTGCGATGCTAATACACTTCTATGGAATGATGCCTTCCCGAAAAGGAGGGAGTGAGATGAACGACGTCCGCCGGACCGCGCCCGCCCCCCGCCGCCGCGGCCGCTTCGGTCTCTGGATGTTCCTCTTCCTGGTGGTGGCGATCGGGCTCTACGCCCTCTACATCTGGGCCGCCCTCCACTACAGCTACTCCGAGGGCGAGCGAGCGGGCTACGTGCAGAAGTTCTCCCGCAAGGGTTGGATCTGCAAGACCTGGGAGGGCGAGCTGGCGATGGCGAACCTCCCTGGCGCCATGCCGCAGGTCTTCGAGTTCTCGGTGCGCGATCCCGCGGTCGCCGCCCGCATCAACCAGGGCATGGGCAAGCAGGTGGCCATCTCCTACGAGCAGCGCAAGGGGCTGCCGGGGAGCTGCTTCGGCGAGACCGAGTACTTCGTCACCGACGTCAAGCCCGTGCGGCCCTGAGTCTTCGATGAGCGAGCACACGAGCGGAACGAGCGGGACGACCAACCGGCTGGCCGGCGAGAGCAGCCCGTACCTGCGTCTCCACCAGCACAACCCCGTCGACTGGTACCCGTGGGGGGAGGAGGCCCTGGAGCGGGCGCGGCGGGAGGACAAGCCGATCTTCCTCTCGATCGGCTACTCGACCTGCTACTGGTGCCACGTCATGGAGCGAGAGTCGTTCTCCAATCCCGCCGTCGCCGAACGGATGAACCGCGACTTCGTCAACATCAAGCTCGACCGCGAGGAGCGGCCGGACCTCGACGAGATCTACATGGCCGCCACCCAGATCTTGAGCGGCCAGGGCGGCTGGCCGAACTCGCTGTTCCTGACTCCCGACCTGAAGCCCTTCTACGCCGGCACCTACTTCCCGCCCGACGATCGCTACGGCCGGCCGGGGTTCCCGGGGGTGCTCGCCAACCTCGCCGAGGCCTGGGCCAGGCGGCGCGACGAGGTCGACGAGCAGGGCGAGGAGATGGCGCGCGCCATCCGCCACTACCTGGAGGAACGGGCGCAGCCGGCCGCCGTCCCGCCCCGGCCGGGCGCCGCCCAGCACGCCGTCGACTCGCTCGCCCGCCGCTTCGACCGCCGCTGGGGCGGCTTCGGCGAACCGCCGAAGTTCCCCACCCCCTCGAACCTGCTGCTCCTCCTCGACCTGGCGCCCGAGCGGGCGGACGCTGCCGAGATGCTCGCCGGGACCCTCGACCAGATGGCCCGCGGCGGCATCTACGACCAGCTCGCGGGCGGCTTCCACCGCTACGCCACCGACCGCGAGTGGAAAGTGCCGCACTTCGAGAAGATGCTCTACGACAACGGGCTCCTCCTCGAGCTCTACGCCCGCGAGCACGCGCGGACGAGCGACTCCGACATGGCGCGCATCGCCCGCGAGACTGCCGCCTTCCTGGCCCGCGAGATGACCTCGCCCGAGGGGGCTTTCTGGAGCGCCATCGACGCCGAGACCCACGGCCACGAGGGCGCCTACTACGTCTGGACCCGCGTCGAGATCGACGCCGCCCTGGGCGAGGAGGACGCGGCCTTCTTAGCCCCCATCCTGGGCTTCGACCGGCCGCCTTTCTTCGAGGGCGACCGCTATGTCCTCCACCTGCCCCAGCGACTGGAGGAGGAAGCGGCCCGCCGCAAGCTCGCGCCGGAGCAACTCCTCTCCGACGCCAAGGCGCTCGAGGCCAGGCTCCTGGCGGCGCGCGACCGGCGGGAGCGGCCGGCGACCGACGACAAGGTCCTCACCGATTGGAACGGCATGGCCATCTCGGGGCTGGCGGCGGCGGGCGAGCTGCTGGGAGAGCCGGAGATGGTGGCCCGCGCCGCGCGGGCCGCGGACTTCCTCCTGGAGCATCTGCGCCCGGCCGGCGGCCCGCTCCTCCACGCCTGGCGCGCCGGCCAGGCGAAGATCCCCGCCTTCCTGAACGACTACGCCTACCTGGTGCGCGGCCTCCTGGCCCTCCACCGGGCGACGGGCGAGGCGCGCTGGCTGGCCGCCGCCGTCGAGCTGACGGCCGAGCAGATCGGCCGCCTCCGCGATCCGCAAGGCGGCTTCTTCGGCGCCGCCGCCAGCCCCGAGCTCCTGAGCCGCAGCAAGGAGGTCTTCGACGGCGCCACTCCTGCCGGCAACGCCATCGCCGCGCTCAACCTCGTGGACCTCGCGAAGCGCACGGGCGAGGAACGCTGGCTCCGGGAGGCGCGGCAGACCCTCCAGGCCTTCGCGCCGCTCGTCGAGCGCCATCCCGACGCCGTCAAGACCCTCGCGCTCGCCGCCCGCCGCTATCACATCCTGGCGGGCGATGCCCCCGACGAGGGGGAGGCGGCCGACGAGCGCGCCGCCGGCGCCGGGATGCGTCAGCTGGAGGAGGAGTCCGAGGAGCTCGTTGCCATCCGCGCCGAGCTCGGCCCGGAAGCCGCGGGCTTCCGCCCCTTCCGGCTCGCCCTCACGATCGCCGCCGGCTGGCACTTGAACGCCAACCCGGCCTCCGAGAGCTTCCTCGTCCCCACCGAGCTGAAGGCGGAAGGCGGCGAGCTCCGCAACGTGCGCTACCCACCCGGCAAAGAGAGGAAGATGTCGTTCGAGGACCGGCCGCTGTCCGTCTACGAGGGGACGGTCGAGCTGACGGGAGAGATCGGAAAAGGCGCCGGCCGGTTGCTGCTCACCTACCAGCCCTGCGACGCGACCCGCTGCCTGCCGCCGATTACGAGGGTGGTGGAGGTGGGGTAGTGGGAGAGGCGGCAGCGGTCTCGCGTTCGAAGACGCTGTAGAGGAGCGGCAGCACGAAGAGCGTCAGGAGGGTGGCGGTGATCAGCCCGCCGACGATCACCACCGCGAAGGGGCGGGAGGTTTCGGCGCCCACCGCCCGCGAGAGCGCTGCCGGCAGGAGGCCGAGCGCCGCCATCATGGCGGTCATCACCACCGCCCGCATGCGGGTCAGCGCCCCCAGGCGGATGGCGTCCTCGCGGCTCCGGCCCTCGGCACGGACCTCGCGGATGCGCTCGACCATCAACACCCCGTTCTGCACCGCCACGCCGAAGAGAGCGATGAAGCCGACCAGGGCCGAGACCGAGAGGGCGAGGCCAGCGACCGCCAGGGCGAGGACGCCGCCCACCGCGGCGAAGGGGACGTTGAGGAGGATGAGGAAGGCCA
Organism: Thermoanaerobaculia bacterium; assembly: GCA_035603315.1. Taxonomy (GTDB): domain Bacteria; phylum Acidobacteriota; class Thermoanaerobaculia; order Multivoradales; family UBA5704; genus DATNKQ01. Next base: position 4,383 of record DATNKQ010000370.1, on the reverse strand, counting down.
GGCGCGGCGAGTCGAAAGTCAGGAAGAGCAGGAAGAAGACGGCGACCAGGGTCAGCGGCACGATCACCTCCAGCCGCTGCACCGCCCGCTGCTGGTTCTCGAAGGCGCCCGTCCATTCCAGCCGGTAGCCGGGGGGGAGACGGAGCGCTGCCGCCACCCTGGCCCGCGCCGCCGCCACCAGCGAACCCAGATCGCGGCCGGCGACCGAGAGCTTGACCGCCGTGCGGCGGGCGTTCTCCTCGCGGAAGATGCGGGCGAAGCCGGGAACCACCGCCACCCGCGCCAGCATCCCCAGGGTGAGCTTCTCGCCGTTGGGTCCGAGAACCGGCAGCGCTCGGATGGCGTCCAGGTCCGAGATCGCCTCCGGCACCATCTTGACGATGAGGTCGAAGGTCCGCTCCCCTTCCAGCACCTGGGTGGCGACGGCGCCGCCCAGGGCGGTCTCGATCACCGCCTGGACGTCGGCGACGGTGAGGCCCGAGCGGGCCACCGCCAGGCGGTCGACGGCGATCTGCACCTGCGGCTGGCCGATCAGCCGCTCGGCCGCCACGTCGGCGGTGCCGGGAACGGTCTTGAGAACGGCCGCCACCCGGTCGGCGATCTCCTGCAGCTTCTGCGGGTCGTGGCCGAAGATCTTCACCGACAGCTCGGACTTGATGCCCGAGACCGCCTCGTTGACGTTGTCCTCGATCACCTGCGACACCGTGAGGTCGATGCCGGGGATGCCCTGCAGCCGCCGCCGGATCATCTCCGCCAGGTCCTCCCGGTTGTCGGCCGTCGTCCATTCCTCGCGGGCCTTGAGACCGACGAAGAACTCCGCGGTGTCGAAGCCGTTGATGTCGGTACCGTCGTCCGGCCGGCCGAGCTGGCTGACCACCGCGGTCACCTCGGGGAAGCCGGCGAGGAGCCGCCGCACCCGGGTGGTGACGCGGTCGGCCTCGGTGGGCGAGATGGAGCCCGGCATGGTCACGCGCACCCACAACGAACCCTCGTCGAGCTTGGGCAGGAACTCCGAGCCGAGCCGCGAGCCCACCCCGGCGGCAAGCGCCAGGAGGGCGGCCGCGGCGGCGAGCACCAGGCCCCGCCGTCTTAGGGCAAACCCGAGGGCCGGGCGGTAGGCCTGCTCCAGGCGCTCGACCAGCCAGGCGCGGCGGGGCACCTTGCCGCCGCGGAGGGCGAAGGAGAGGAGGACCGGCACGACGAAGACCGCGAGGAGAGTCCCCGTGACCAGCGCGAAGGTGAGGGTGAGCGCCATCGGCCGGAAGATCTTTCCCTCCACCCGCTGCAGGGAGTAGAGCGGGACGAAAGCGGTGAGCAGGACGGCCTTCGAGAAGAGGATGGGCTTGCCCGTCTCGGCGACCGACTGAGCGATGGCGGCGCCGAGGGCGCCCCCCCGCTCACCCCGCTCCTCGAGGATGCGCAGCAGGTTCTCGGTCACCACCACCGCGGAGTCGACGATGATGCCGAAGTCGATCGCCCCCATCGAGATCAGGTTGGCGGGGATGCCGCGCAGGTCGAGGAGGAGGAAGGCGCCGAGGAGCGACAGCGGAACGACCGCCGCGACGATCAGGGCGGAGCGCCAGTTGCCGAGCCCCAGGAAGAGGATGAGCACCAGGAGCACCAGGCCGATCCCCTCCGCCATGTTGCGGCGCACGGTGTGGAGGGTGCGGTCGATGAGCTCGGTGCGGTCGTAATGGGGGATGAGCCGGACCCCCGGCGGCAGGTCCTCGGCGTCGATCTCGGCGACCTTGGCGCGCACCCGCGCCAGCACTTCGAGGGCGTTCTCTCCCTTGCGCAGGAGGACGGTCCCCTGCACCACGTCGTCCTCGTCCGCCGCCGAGCCGGGAGAGGTCAGGCCCAGGAGCTTCCCCACCCGTCCCAGGCGGAGCGCCGCCCCCGCCGTCACCTGGCCGACGTCGCGGATGTAGATGGGCGTGCCGCCGCGGCTGGCGACGGCGATCTCCGCCACGTCGTCCAGGCTCTGCACCATGCCGATGCCGCGCACGACGTACATCTCGTTGCCGTGCTCGATGTAGGCGCCGCCGGCGTTCCGGTTGCCCGCCGCCAGGGCGTCCAGTACCTGCTTCAGCGAGACGCCGTAGGCCTTGAGCTTCAGGGGGTCGACCAGCACCTGGACCTGCTTCGTGGGCCCGCCGAAGCCGACGACGTCGACGACGCCGGGCACCTGGCGGAGCTTCCTCTCGACCACCCAGTCCTCGAGCGCCTTGAGCTCCAGCGGGGAGAAGCCGGCGGGGGCGCGGAGAGTGTAGCGGTAGATCTCGCCCACCGGCGTCGAGTCGGGCGACAGGCCGGGCTGGGCGCCGGGCGGAAAGGCCACCGCCTGCAGGCGCTCGAAGGCCTGGTTGCGCACGTAGACCGAGTCGGCGTCGTCCTCGAAGACGATGGTCACCACCGACAGGCCGAAGAGCGAGATGGAGCGCAGGGAGGCGCGCTTGGGGATGCCGTTCATCTGGTTTTCGACCGGGATGGTGACCAGCTGCTCGACCTCCTCGGCGGCGTGCCCGGGGAAGAGGGTGATGATCTGCACCTGGACGTTGGTGACGTCGGGGTAGGCCTCGACGGGGAGGTGGCGGAAGGCCGCCACGCCGGCGCCGGCGAACAGCAGGAGGGCCGCCAGCACCACGGCGCGGTCGCGCAGCGCGTAGGCGGTGAAAGCCCGGAACATCGCCGGCTCGGGGCTCAGGCGCGGGACGACAGGACCGACTGCAGCAGGAGGCTGCCTTCGACGACGACGCGCTCGCCGGGGGCCAGGCCGCTCAGGATCTGGGTCTTGCCGGCGCGCTCGGAGCCGGGGACGACGGTCTGGCGGCGGAAGCGCCCCCGCCCCTCCTCGACGAAGACGAAGCGCCGCGGGCCGTCGGCGACGACGGCGGCCGAGGGGATCTCGAGGCCGGGTCGGCGGGCCGGGTCGGAGAGCTCGACGTCGACGTACATCTCTGCCTTCAACAGGCGATCGGGGTTCTCCAGCAGGCCGCGCGCCTTGACCGTGCGGGTTGCCGGATCGAGGGCGTCTCCCAACACCTCGACCCGGCCGTGAAAGGAGCGGTCGGGGTAGGCCGCCGCGCGGACCGCTATCGCCATGCCGCGGCGGACGTGGGGAAGGTCTCTCTCGGTGACGTCGAGGTAGACCCAGAGGCGGGTGGGATCGGAGACGGTGAAGAGCGGGGTCTGGGCGTCGCTGCGGACCTCCTGTCCGGGGTTGATGGCGCGGTCGACGACCGCCCCGCGGACGGGGCTGCGCAGGCGGAACCGCTGGTTCATCTCCACCGGCGCCCCCGGGGCGCCGCCCAGGAGGGCGAGGCGGCTCCTCGCCCGCTCGCTCTCGACGCGGTCCCGGGCCACCTCGGCCTCCAGGTCGTCGAGGTCCTTCTTCGCCACCGCATCGTTGGCATAGAGGGCGCGGGCGCGGGCGAGATTGCGCTCGGCCGCGGCGAGATCGGTCGCCGCCCGGTCGGCGTCGGCCTGGGCCTGGCCGAAGTCCGGCGACAGCAGTACGGCGAGCGTCTCCCCCTTCTGCACCGGCCGCTCGACGTCGACCGCCGCGCCGCTCACCCGCCCGTTGACCGGCGAGTAGACGCGGGCGGTCAGGTCCTCGTCCCAGGCCAAGCGGCCGGTGGTGCGGAGCGCGGACCAGGCGGCCGGCTGGGCCGGCGCCACCGCCAGGGCGGACAGCTCGGGAGCGTTGGCGGCATAGGCGATGCGGTCGCCCTCGAGCCGCGGTCCGGCGGCATCCGCGGCGCCGGACCGGGACGGCGGCCGGCAGCCCGAGATGGCCGGGATGGCGAGCAGGGCGAGGAGGAAGGCGGTCCGCGGCAGTTTCATCGGGAAGATGGATCGCAGGGCCGAGGACGGGACCGTTGAGGAGGACGGAGAGTTGCGCAGCTCGGGTTCTTCGTGAGCCCCGTTCCTCGGCAAGACGCACCCTAGCCGAGGCGACGTTAAGCGCGCACAAAGAAGCGCCCTCCCGGCGTTAAGAAGTCACAAAGGCGGCTCTTGCGGAAGGTCCTCGGGAGCCGCCGGCAGGCGCAGGGTGAAGGCGCTGCCGCCGCCCGGGCGGTCGGCGTAGCGGAGGGTGCCGCCCTGGGCCTCGGCGAGGCGGCGGGCGATGGCCAGGCCGAGGCCGGAGCCGGCGGCGTCGGGGGTGACACCGGCCGGCCGGTAGAAGGGCTCGAAGACCCGCTCGCGCTCCGCCGGCGCGATGCCGGGGCCGCGGTCGGCGACGGCGATCGCCAGCATCCCCTCTGCCCCCGGCGCGCGCCCCACTTCGATGTCGATCGGCGTCTCCGCCGGCGAGTACTTGACGGCGTTCTCGATCAAATTGACGAGGATGCGCAGGCTGTGCACGAAGTCGAAGCGGCCGAC
>DATNKQ010000366.1:0-13862 GCA_035603315.1 Thermoanaerobaculia bacterium | reverse complement strand
TCTGCTGGCCGAGGAGATCGTCCTCGGGCGCGACGGCGAGGATCTGGTGCGCCACGGCCGGCTGCTGGGCAAGCATCAAGTGGCGCGGTGGAACGGCCGCCGCGCAGCGTGCCGGTCGGGAGGGCGGCGGCGGCGGGACCGCCACGGTTCGATCCGACCTACCTGGCCAGGACGGGAGATGTCGAGGCGCGACCGCTGGAGCAGTACGAGGGGGTGGCGCCATGAGCGGCTTTGCCATTGAGCAGATCCAGCAGATGCGGCAGCTGAAGCTGGTGCGCACGGCCGAGGAGCTGCCGCTGCTGCTGCAGGATGCCAGCAAAGGGGAGGTCTCCTACAGCGAGTTTCTCGCCGAGCTGTTGGGCCGCGAGCTGGCCGCCAAGCAGGAGTCTCCCGTCACCTTCTCGATGACGCGGCCGAGCACGCAGTAGCCGAAGTTCGAGTAGGCGTAGGCCGTTCCGGGAGTGAACTGGAGCGGCTGGTCCAGCATGTAGCGGACGATGGCCTCGGGGCCGGCGGGAGTTGGAACTCCCATGGCGCCGGCGATCTCGCGCGAGCGGAACATGGGGTCGAAGCTCTTGCCGCTGTCCCACCCTCCGGAGTGCTGGAGGAGGTTGCGGAGGGTGATCTGCCGGAGCTGCGGGTTGACGCGGGCGCCGGCGCGGGGCCGCAGATCCTTGAGGAGGTCGAACGCCTTGTCGTCGAGCCGCAGCTTGCCTTCCTCGACGAGCTGGAGGATGGCGGCGGAGGTGAGCGATTTGGAGAGGCTGGCGATGCGGAAGAGCGAGTCCGGCTGCACGGGCTGCCGCGCCTCCCGGTCCGCCCAGCCGTACCCTCTTGCGAGGATCAATCGCCCCTCCTGGACGACCGCGACGGCGGCTCCGGGAACGCCCCATTTCGCCATCAGACTGGGGACGATGCGGTCGAAGCTCGCCAGCTCCGGGACCTCGGTTCCGGTGCGGGGACTGGCGCCCTGGCGGCCGTCTCGCTCGCGGGGCTGGCCCGGGGCGCCGCCCGCCGCCAGCGGCAGGATTACGACGAGGATCGCGGCCCCGAGAAGGGCTCGGCCAGCGCGGGTTCGTGTCATCGGGGTCATCGGGATGGCCTCATAGGAGATCGATTCCCTGGTTGGGTTGGCCCTCGGCGAAACGGGAGGGGCGGAGGGCGTGGACGTCGATGCTGTGGGCGCGGCCGTCGAGGATCTCCTCGGCGACGAGCTGTCCGAGGGCGGGGGAGTGCATGACGCCGTGGCCGGACGAGCCGTTCATGAGATGGAAATTCGGGAGGCCCGGCGCCTTTCCTACGATGGCGTGCTTGTCGGGCGACATCTCGTAGAGCCCGGCCCAGCAGGCGGCGCGGTCGATGGGCACCGCGGCGAGGCGGGGAATTCGCGCCTGCGCCCTGGCGACGACGGCGTCGAGCCAAGCAGGCTCGAACGAGGCGTCGAAGGGATCGGCGGTGGGGAGGTCGACGGGCAGCAAGAGGAGAGCGCGGTCGTCGCGCACCCGCAGGTGGAAGCCGTCGTCGAGGAAGACGGTCATCGGCATGTCGCCGGGGAGGGCGGTCGTCGGCTCGGTGGCCGCCACCTGGCGCCGCAGCGGCACGACCGGCAGATCGATCCCCGCCATCGCCGCCAGCACGCCGGCCCACGCCCCTGCCGCGTTGACCAGGTGACGCGCCGCGATCCGCCCGCGGTTGGTCTCGACGGCGGTCACCCGGCGCTCGCCGCCGCGCTCCTCGACGATCACGCTCGAGACCTCGACGCCGGTCTCGAAGCGGACGCCCAGCCGCTTCGCCGCCGCGGCGTACCCCTCGAGGATCGAGAGCGGCCGAAGGAAGCCGGCGAGGGAGCAGAAGAAGCCGCCGCGGAGGCCGTCCAGCCGCACCGCGGGGTTCAGCCGCGCGACCTCGTCCAGGGTCACCTCGGCGATCTCTCCGACCGCGATCCCCGCCGCCCGCTGGATGGGGAGGCGCGAGCGCAGCGCCGCGAGCTGCCCCTCGTCCGTCGCCAGGAAGAGGTAGCCGCACGGGCGGTAGCCGGCGTCGGCGCCGACCTCCTCCGGGAAGCGCCGGAGCTTCTCCCGCGCCAGGAGCGAGAGGCGGACGTTCACCGCGGTCGAGAACTGGGCGCGGAAGCCGCCGGTCGCCCGCGCCGTGCTGCCGCCCCCCAGCTCGCCGCGCTCGAGCACGACGACGTCGCGGCAGCCGCGCGCCGCCAGGTGCCAGGCCGCGCTCGCTCCCATCACCCCGCCGCCGACGACGACGACCTCGGCCGTTTGTGCGCTCTCCGCCATGTCTCCTCTTCTTACGGCCCGATGCGGACGAGCCGGATCAGCGGACCGTCGGTGGTCTTGGGATCGCGGAGGTCGATCTCGCCCGAGAGCGCCCAGAGGTTGTCGCCCGCGGGGTCGAGGAGCGTCTGCGCGACCTCCCACAGGCGGTCGCCGGCGCCCGGCACCGGGCGGATCTGCGTCCACTGGTGGCGGCGAGCGTCGGGGCTGAAGATCAGGGCGCCGTGCTCCTGCCGGAAGGGGGCGAGGGCCTTCTCGAAGCGCTCCTCGTTCCACGGCCCTTCGGGGTCGTTAGGGTCCTGGCGGATCGAGGCGGCGGCCTCCTCCCAGTCGCCGGCGGCGAGCGCCCGCAGCAGCAGGTGGAGCTCGGCCCGCACCCGCGCCGCGAAGGCCTTCGGGTTGCCGACCAGCTCCTCGATCCACAGCGCCTCGCGGGCGGCCTCGCGCTCCTTTTCCCGCGCCAGTCGGATCTCCGGGTGGAGGAGGCTCTCCCATTCCTCGAGGAGGCTGGTGTCGGTCAAGTCGATCATGGCGCGGAAGAAGCCGAGGGCGTCCCACACCCCTTCCGTCTTCGCCGGCTCCGGCACGCTCTGGTCGAGCGTCTTGTAGAGCTGCGAGACGTAGCGCAGGAGGACGCCCTCGCTCCGCTGCAGGCCGTAGCGCCTGACGTAGTCGGCGAAGCTCGCGAAGCCCTCGAACATCTCGCGGCCGATCGATTTCGGCCGGATCTCCCGCCCGCCCACCCAGGGGTGGTCGCCCTTGAAGCGGTTGAAGCTGCCGTAGAGGAAGTCGGCGAGCGGCTGCGGGTGCTTGATCTCGTCGAGCCGCTCCATGCGCTCCTCGTAGGGGATGCCGTCGGCCTTCATCTGCGCCACCAGCTCCTGCTTGATCTTGTCGACCTGCCGGCGCAGCACCACCTCGGGATCCTCGAGGATCGCCTCGACGAGGGTCAGGAGGTCGAGGGCGAAGGTCTCCGCGCCGGCGTCGAGGAGCTCGATCGTCTCGACCAGATAGAGCGAGAGCGCTTGGTGGAGGGAGAAGTCCCACTGCAGGTCGTCGGCAATCACCACCCAGAAGTAGTCGGAGACGGTGTCGCGCACCATGCGCAGGATGCCCGCGCGATAGAGCGAGCGGACGAGCACGGCGGCGTAGGCGAGGAGGCGGCCCTTGGTCCCCTCGTCCTCGTGGCAGCGCCGGATGAGGTCGCGGAGCGAGCCGAAGTTGCGGCGCGCGGGGTCGTCGATCTCGGCGTCGCGCTGCAGGAGGTTCAGCACCATCCCGTGGGTGATCCTGAAGCGCGACTTGAGCGTCTCCGGCGGCCGCGTGATCAGCTTGTCGAAGGTCTCCTTGCTCCACGAGACCTCGCCTTTGGCGGGGCCCTTGACGGCCTTCTTGCCGCCGCTCTTCTCGCTCTTCCGCTTCTCGACGATGTGCTCCGGCGCCTGGGCGACAACGCTCCCCTGGACGTCGAAGCCCTTCCTGCCGGCGCGGCCGGCGATCTGCTGGAAGTCGCGGACGGAGAGCATGGCGATCTTCTTGCCGTCGAACTTGGCCAAGCGGGTGAAGAGGACGGTGCGGATGGGGATGTTGACGCCGACCCCCAGGGTGTCGGTGCCAGCGATGACCTTGAGGAGGCCCTGCTGCGAGAGCTGCTCGACGAGCAGCCGATACTTGGGGAGGAGGCCCGCGTGGTGGACGCCGATGCCGAAGGAGAGGAAGCGGCGGAACTCCTTGCCGTAGGGGGTGTCGAGCCGGAAGTCGCCCACCGCGTCGCGGATGCGGTCGCGCTCCTCGCGGGTGGCGATCTTCATGCTGGTGAGCGACTGGGCCAGCTCGGCGCACTCGCGCTGGGTGAAGTTGACGATGTAGATGGGCGCCTTGGCCGCCGCCAGGAGCGTCTCGACGGTCTCGTGGAGCGGCGTCTCCCGGTACTCGTAGTCGAGCGGCACCGGGCGCTCGGCGGAGGCGACGCGGGCCACCTCGACGCCCGTCTCGCGGGCGAGGTGATCGGCGATCGCCGTGACGTCGCCCAGGGTCGCCGACATGAGGAGGAAGCGGGTCCGCGGCAGGGTGATGAGCGGCACCTGCCAGGCCACCCCGCGCTCGGGGTCCGAGTAATAGTGGAACTCGTCCATGACGACGTAGGGGGCGTCCAGCCGCTCTCCCTGCCGCAGCGCCATGTTGGCCAGCACCTCGGCGGTGCAGCAGCGGATCGGCGCCCGCGGATTGATGCTGGCGTCGCCCGTCAGCATGCCGACGTTGGCGGCGCCGAAGTCCTCGCAGAGGCTGAAGAACTTCTCCGAGGCGAGCGCCTTGATGGGGCTGGTGTAGAAGGAGGTCTTCCCCTCGCACAGCCCCTTGAAGTGGAGCCCCAGGGCGACCAGCGACTTGCCGGAGCCGGTGGGGGTGTTGAGGATCACGTTGCGCCCGGCCATGATCTCCAGGAGCGCCTCCTCCTGCGCCGGGTAGAGCGCGAACCCCACCGCGCTCACCCACTCGAGGAAGCGGTCGAGGATCAGGTCCGCGTCGGCGGTCCCCCCGGGAGGCACGCGGTCGGCGAGCGACGGCCGGGCGGGACGCTCGGCGGCGGCGGGGAGAGGAGGGGGGGCGGCGAGGAGGTCGGACATGCCGGGAGGGATTGTGGCACGACCGGCGCATGCTACGCTCCCGCGGGGCTTCGGCCCCCCTATCCGCAGTTAGATTTTTTCGTCGTATCCGAGGAGAATTCTGCCTTGCCCATCGAGCTCGATCCATCCTTCCCGCGCGCCGGTTGGGCCTCTCAGAAGGGGGTGGCGGGCGAGATCCGCGGCGCCATCCTGGCGGCCGGCCTGGGCCGGCGGATGGAGCCGCTGACGGCGCGCTACCTCCCCAAGCCGCTCTTCCCCTTGGGCGGCAAGCTCCCCATCGCGGAGGTTTGGGTGCGGCGGATGGTCGCTTCGGGGATCACCGACCTGACGATGAACCTCTGCGTCCTCAAGGAGACCTTGAAGGCGCACTTCGGGGACGGCGCGGGGCTCGGGGCCCACATCGCCTACGTCGAGGAGGACGTGCCGAGCGGGACGCTGGGCGGCGTTTGCAAGCAGGCCCTGGGCGCCGAGGCGAAGCCGGTCCGCGACGGCGAGCCGATGCCGGCGCTGGCGGCCTTCGCGGGGTCGACGCTCATCGTGCCGAGCGGCGACATCGTCACCAACTTCGGCCCCGACCTGCTGGCGGAGATGCACGACCTCCACCGGCGGGCGGGCGCCGCCCTCTCCATGGTCCTGGTGCCGGTCCCCTGGGAGCGGCGGAAGGACTACGGCACCGTCGTCCTCGACCGCCCCGACCGGCGGCCCGGAGCGCTGGCGCAGTCGGGGCGCATCGGCGAGTTCCGCGAGAAGGACCCCGGCTCGCCGAGCAACCTCAACAACGCCTCCATCTATATGGTCGAGATGGAGCTCTTGAAGACCGTCGATCCGCTGCGCACCGAGGCGCGCGCCGATGCCGCCGTCCCCTTCTACGACTTCGGTAAGCACCTCTTCCCCGCCATGCTGGGCCGGCTCGCCCACATCACGCTGCCGAAGGACTTCCTGCTCTGGGGAGTCGAGTACGACGGCGCCTGGTTCGACGTCGGCCAGAAGCGCGACTACCTGCGGGTCAACGAGGAGATCCTCGACGGCCGGCTGGACGCCGAGCTGCCGTACGAGAGGACGCCCTGGGGATACCGCGGGAACGACGTCGCGATCGACCTCTCGCGGGTGAGGATCGTGCCGCCGGTCGTCCTCGGCAACGGCTGCGCCGTCGAGCCGGGGGCGACGCTCGGACCCTACGCCGTCATCGGCGACGGCTGGACCCTGGAGGCGGGCTGCCGGGTCCGCAACTCGGTCCTCTGGGAGCGCTACGCGGTGTGGAACGACGACGGCGGCGAGTCCCCGCTCGCCGATCGCGAGCGCCTCGATCCGCACCGCGTCGGCCGCGGAGTCACGGTCGCGGAGAGCATCATCGCCGGCGGCGACCTGCGGGCCGACGTGATCGAGCAGACGGTGGGGACGCTCGCGGACGGCGAGCTCGAAGTTCTGCCGATCGACTGGGTCCCCAGCGGCCCCCGCGCCTGACTCCGCGCGGCTCTCAGCCCAGCTTCACGCGGCCCACGCCGTCTTCGATGGCGATCGTCGTTCCATACGGCTGCGAGAGGCGCGCCAGGTTCTCGAGGATCGACCGCGCCTCCTCGCCGACGGCCAGGCGCGGCGTGCCGCGGAGGTAGACCGGCTCGCCGAAGCCCAGGGTGATGGGATGGAGCTCGACCTCGACGGCCTTCCCTCCTTCGTAGGTGATGCGCGGCACCACGCTCTGCCAGAAGCGGCGCTCCTTGTGGTAGGTGATCTTCTGGTTGTACTGCCAGGTGTCGAGCGTGCGGCTGTCGAGGCCGTAGTTGACGAACGCCTCGGCGGGGATCTGCGGCTCCGTCTCGTACTGGAAGAAGAAGTTCCCCAGCGAGTAGAAGATGGGCTTGCCCTTGTAGATCTCGATGCCGCGCAGGACGTGGGGACCGGCGGAGACGTAGAGGTCGGCGCCGGCGTCGACGCAGGCGTGGGCGAAGGGCTGGAGGAAGAGGTCGGAGAGCTCGAGCTTCTGGCGGGCCTCGTGGGCATGGATCGAGGCGACGACGACGCTCGCCAGCTGCCGCGCCAGGCCGACGGCCTCGGTGATCCGCCGCACGTCCTCCTTCCTGCCGGCAGTGCGCCAGTCCACCCGCTCGCCGGGCGCGATCACGGTATCGACGAAGAGCGCCGTGTCCTTGGGCTGCCGGCTCTCCGCGTCCTTGAGCATCTCGGCGAACTCGCCGTAGCCCCAGAGCGCCTCGAGCTCCTTCTCGGCCGCCCGCAGCTGGTCGAAGAGCGTCCTGGGGAGCTCGACCTTGGACTCGACCTTGAGCGGGTTGACGCCCGGCCGCCCCTTGACCCACGGATGGGCGGGGGCGGCGGCGAAGAAGTCGGGATAGCTGGAGGCGCAGTTGACGAGGCCGACGCGGCCGGCGGCCGCATCGAAATAAGCAGGCCGCGCGGCCTGCGCCAGGTCGGCTCCGCTGCCGGCGTGGACGATGCCGACGCGGTCGAGGTTGGCGAGGGTCGCCAGCATCCCCTCGGTCCCATAGTCGAGCGCGTGGTTGTTGGCGGTGCCCATGAGCCCCAGCCCCATCCACCGCAGCTCATCGACGCCCCACGGCTCGCAGATCGCCGATGGATCCTCGCCCTTGGGCGCCGGAGAGACCTGCCGCGGGTCGGCGAAGACCGTCTCGCAGTTGCCCCAGACGCAGTCCGCCCCGCGCAGCAGCTCGCGCACGGCGAGGAAGCCGGGATCGCGGATCTCCGAGATCCGCCGCGCCAGGATGCAGTCGCCCACCGCCACCAGAGTGAGCCGCGCCGGCGGCTCCGCGGCCTCTCCCGCGCGAGGCAATACCTGCGCGGCGCCGGCCACCGCCGCAGCCCGAGCTACGGACTTCAGGAACGTACGTCGGTCCATGCAATTCTCCCTTGTCGGTTTCCATCACTACGAGAAACCACGGACAAAGGTTCGCTTTTCGGGGCGGCAGCGGGTGGCGCGGTGCCGAGGGCTCCCGCGCGTGCCTTCGCGCGGGATACGGCGCCGTGACAGGACCCGCGGGCGGGGGCGATCCAGCGCACCTACCTCAGGAGCGTCACCCCTTCGCCGCGGCCTGCTTCTTCACGGTTTCCAGGGCTTCCTTGTAGCCCGGCTCGTTGCGCAGGCTCTCGAAGTTGGCGTCGTTCTCCAGCGTGGCGGCGTCGTGGAACCCCAGCTCGGCGGCTCGCTTGAGCTCTTCCACCGCCTCCTTGCCCTTGCCGTCGCGGGCGTGGGCGGCGGCGAGGTTGTACCAGGCGTAGGGCTCCTTGGGATGGATCTCGGCGGCGATCGAGAGGAAGAAGGCGGCGCGCGCGTAGTCCTTCTTTTCGCTCGCCTGGCGGGGCAGGTAGAAGCCGGTCTGGGCGGAGAGGGTGTTCAAGAGGCGGCGGGCGCTCAGGCCGTCGTCGCTCTCGGGCTGCTTCTCGGCCTTCGCCTTGAGCTCCGGGATGCGCAGCTCGGCGATCACCCGCCCCAGCACCGCGCCGCCGCCCTGGGTGGCGGCCAGGGTCTGCTGCGCCTGCTGGATGTACTCGAGGTCGTGGCGCTTGCGCAGCTCGCGCTCTTTCTGCGCCTCCTTGACGACCTTCGAGGCGCCGAGCTCGGCGGCCTTCGCTATAGCCTCCGCGGCGTCGCGCACACCGGCGTACTCGCCGGCCATGGCGCTGTAGCGGCGCCAGGCGTCGAACGGCCGGCCGGCCGCCTCGGCGGCGCGCGCCGCGGCGAGGTCCTGCTGCCACAGCCCGTCGACCAAGGCGGCGTCCTTCGCCCGCGTGCCGGCCTTCATCGCCTGCACGTCCATCCAGCCGAGGGCGGCGGTGGCGAGCTCCGGCGGCATCCACTCGTGCGGGCCGGCAAACTCCTCGATGCGGTGGGGGAGATGGAGGTCGGTCAGCCGGTTCTCCAGGTCCTGCAGCTCGTAGTAGTTGAAGTCGACGTTGCCGATGGTGCCGAAGAAAAGGAAAGGGGTGTCCTTGGTGGGCGCTTGATCGAAGGGGAAGCCGGCGCCGGCCCCGATGACGCCGGCGATGCTGCCGGGGACGGCGGCGGCCATGATGCAGGCCGCGCGCACGGTGCCGGAGTGGCCGGCGGCGTAGACGCGCTTGTCGTCGACGGCGAAGCGCTGATGGGTGTCGTTCCACATCGCCTGCATGGCGGCGATGTTGGGCTGCATGGGGCCGTCGGAGGCCGAGTTGTAGGAGCTGGCGACGATGTAGCCGTAGGTCTCGGCGCCGGCGCGGAAGCGCTCGAGGGGGAGCAGCGCCTGGCCGCGGGCGTCCAGGGCGTAGACGATCGGCCAACGGCGGGCGGGCGAGTAGGTCGAGGGCAGGTAGAGGGCGTAGGTCTCCTTGGCGTCGGCGCGGCAGGCGACGCGCTCGACGACGGCGCCTTTGGGAAGCGGCGCCTCGTCGCAGAGGCCCGGCGCCTGGAAGGAAAAGAGCAGGACGACGGGAAGCAGGAGATATTGGAGGTAGCGAAGAGGGCGGGGCGGCGGGGAAGGCATGTCGGGTTCTCCTGCCAAGAGCGGTCATGCTACACCGTGGCGCGACGCGGGCGGGAGCTGCCACGATTTGGCCGTCACGCTGCGCCCCCCACAGGTGGGGGCGCTACAAATACGTGGAAGTGCGAGGCGCTGTGGTATCCTCCGTCGCCCATCCCGGCGGCCCCCAGCCGCCTTTCGCTTTCCCAACTCCGGAGATACGCCGTTGGCCCGACAGACCCGAGAAGACGTTCGCAACCTCGCCATCATCGCCCACGTCGACCACGGCAAGACGACCCTGGTCGACGCCATGCTCTGGCAGAGCGGCATCTTCCGCGTCAACGAGCAGGTGGCCGAGCGGGTGATGGATTCGATCGACCTCGAGCGCGAGAAGGGGATCACCATCATGGCCAAGAACACGGCCATCCTCTATCGCGGCATCCGTATCAACATCGTCGACACGCCCGGCCACGCCGACTTTGGCGGCGAGGTCGAGCGCACCCTCAAGATGGTCGACGGCGTGCTGCTCCTGGTCGACGCCAGCGAAGGGCCGCTGCCGCAGACCCGCTTCGTGCTCAAGAAGGCGCTCGAGGCCGGCCTGCCGCCTATCGTCGTCATCAACAAGATCGACCGCTCCGACGCCCGTCCGGCGGAGGTGCTGGACGAGGTCTTCGACCTCTTCATCGACTTGGACGCCGCCGAGGACCAGCTCGACTTCCCGGTCATCTACTGCAACGCCCGCGCGGGCCTCTGCCGCCGCACTGCCGACGGCCCCGACGAGACGCTGGCGCCGCTCTTCGAGGAGATCGTGCGCTCGGTGCCGGCGCCCACCTTCGACCCCGAGGCGCCGCTCCAGTTCCTGGTGACAACTCTGGGGTACGACGACTACGTGGGCCGGCTCGCCATCGGCCGGGTCTTCAACGGCCGCGTCCGTAAGGGCCAGGAGGCGGCCCTCTGCCGGCTCGACGGCTCGTTCCTGCCGGCCAAGGTCGCCGTCCTCTACGGCTACGACGGTCTCAAGCGGGTGGAGATCCAGGAGGCCGGCCCGGGCGACATCGTGGCGGTGGCCGGTCTCGCCGAGCTGTCGATCGGCGAGACCCTCTCGGACCCAGAGCGTCCTCTCGCCCTGCCGCCGGTGCAGGTCGACGAGCCGACGATCGCCATGGTGCTGTCGATCAACGACTCGCCCTTCTCCGGCCGCGACGGCAAGCACGTGACCTCGCGCAAGCTCCGCGAGCGGCTGGCCCGCGAGGCGCTCGCCAACGTCTCCATCCGCGTCGAGCCGACCGCCTCGCCGGAGGCATTCCAGGTCTCCGGCCGGGGCGAGCTCCAGCTCGCCATCCTCATCGAGATGATGCGCCGCGAGGGCTACGAGCTGTCGGCGGGGAAGCCGGAGGTGCTGACCCGCACGACCGGCGGCGTCCTCCACGAGCCGATGGAGATGCTTGTCGTCGACTGCCCGGAGGAGTACATCGGCGTCGTCACCCAGCGCATGGGAGCGCGCAAGGGCCGGATGATGAAGATGGTCAACCACGGCTCGGGCCGGGTGCGCATCGAGTTCCGCGTCCCCTCGCGCGGGCTCATCGGCTTCCGCTCGGAGTTCCTGACCGACACCAAGGGCAGCGGAATCCTCAACCACCTCTTCGACGGCTACGCCCCTTGGCAGGGCGAGATCGACCACCGCTCGACCGGCGCCCTCGTCGCCGACCGTACCGGCCGGTCGACCGCCTACGCCATCGAGCACCTGCAGCCGCGCGGGACGCTCTTCATCTCTCCCGGCGAGGAGGTCTACGAGGGGATGGTGGTGGGGGAGAGCGCGCGCGAGAACGACATGGACGTCAACGTCACCCGCGAGAAGAAGCTCACCAACATGCGCGCCTCCGGCTCCGACGACACCGTGCACCTGGTGCCGCCGCGGGTGATGAACCTCGAGCAGGCGCTGGAGTTCATCCGCGAGGACGAGCTCGTGGAGGTCACCCCCAACGCCTTCCGCCTGCGCAAGCGGATCCTGCCCGCCAACCGGCGGAAATAGGCCGGCGGGCCGGCGCCCGCACGTCCCTCCCTTGCCCCTGCTTGACGCTTTCCTCAATGCTTGAATAACATAGCCTCGTCAGGTTCCCTGCCCGTGCCGTTCGGCGGGCGATCCGTCGTGGATTGCCCTTGATTGCGGAGGAGGTGCGTCGTGCGCAAGCGAGTCGCCGGTTCCTTGCTGGTGTTGGGCCTGTTGGCGGGCGGCGCTCCCGCCGCCGCCTCGATTTGCGCCGTCGACGAGGTGCCGGCGGCGACGCTGCTCCTGCCCTACTTCGAGCTCGATCTGGTGAACGCCTGGGGCGTCACCACGATGTTCACGGTGAACAACGCTTCGGCGACCGCCGTGCTCGCCCACGTCGTCGTCTGGTCGGACCTCTCGGTGCCGGTCCTCGACTTCAACATCTACCTGACCGGCTACGACGTGCAGTCGATCAACCTGAAGGACATCCTGCTGCGCGGCATCCTGCCCAAGACCGCGTCTCTGGGGCAGGACCCGAACGACACCATCAGCCCGAAGGGGCAGTTCTCGCAGGACATCAACTTCGCGAGCTGCCAGGGCAACCTGCCGCTCCCCGACCTGCCGCCCAGCTTCCTCGCCCACCTAGCCGCCGCCCTGACCGGCAACTTCTCGAACATCCTGGGCGGCTGCGCCGGCCTGAACTACGGCGACAACATCGCGCGCGGCTACGTGACGGTCGACGCCGTCAACAACTGCACTCTCCGCTTCCCCGGAGACGTCGGCTACTTCGCCAGCGGCGGCACCGGCGACGCCACCGACCAGAACGTCCTCTGGGGCGACTACTTCTACCTGAACGAGGGGTTGTCCCTGGCCGAAGGCAACAGCCTGGTCCACGTCGAGGCGAGCCCGACGGACCCGCAGACGAGCACCTCCGGGCAATACACCTTCTACGGCCGCTACGTCGGCTGGACGGCGGTCGACAACCGCGAGCCGCTGGCCACCGAGTTCGCCGCCCGCTACGTCGACGGCGGTGCGTTCTCGGGCGGCACCGACCTCATCGTCTGGCGCGACTCCAAGGTCAGCCAGGGGGCTTTCCAGTGCGGCTCGACGCCAACCTGGTACCCTCTCGGCCAGGAAGGGCTGGTCATCTTCGACGAGCAGGAGCACCCGGTGGTGCCGCAGACCTTCCCCATCTCTCCCCAGCCGCCGCAGCAGGGCCTGATCCCCTTCCCGGCGGAGGCCCAGCGCACGCACGTCGGCGGTGCGGCGCTGCCGGTGCCCTTCAACTTCGGCTGGATCTTCCTGGACCTCAACACCACCGTTGCCCCGGCGGGGAGCAATCCGCCCGAGGATCCGGCGGCGGCGCAGGCCTGGACGACGGTGACCATGAAGGCGAACGGCCGTTTCAGCGTGGGGTACGATGCCGTGCACCTGGACAGCGCCTGCGCGGCCAGTCACCTGATCCCGGGAACGCCGTGACGGCCGCGGCCACGGAGAGTTTGTGTGCATTCGGATGAGGCTATTGATTCCCGGGCGCGGCGCTGGTATCCTCTGGCGAATTCTGGATGCCGGAATACGGAACCGCATCGGCTGGCGCCAGGAAGCCAGGGTCAGGAGCGGTCCGGTTCCCTAGCTCCGGCTGATTTCGCTGGCCTCTTGGCCGGCGGCTGTGTGAGGAGAGGAGGATTATGGCGTCACAGCTTGCTCCACGCCCCATTTCGCCGTATGATCCCCTCGTCTTACCGTACGAAGCGACTTGCGGGCCCCCAGCGGTCACAGGCCAGCAGGAGATTCTATTTACGTCGATCAGGACAGGTCGACAATCCAAAAAAGGAGTCACCATGAAACGAGTTGCGCTCTTTTTGGTCCTGGTCGGCCTGTTGTCCGTGGCCGGCCCGGCGGGGGCCGTCATCTGCACCGTCGACGACGTGCCGGCGGCGACCCTGCTGTTGCCGTACTTCGAGGTCGACCTGGCGAACGGGAACGGGATCACCACCCTGTTCTCGGTGAACAACGCCTCGGCCACCGCTATCCTCGCCCACGTCGTCGTGTGGTCGGACCTGTCGGTGCCGGTCCTCGACTTCAACATCTACTTGACGGGCTATGACGTGCAGTCGATCAACCTGCGCGACATCCTGGTGCTCGGCAACCTGCCGCAGACGGCCTCGGCCGGGCAGGACCCGGGCGACCTCATCAGCCCGAAGGGCCAGTTCTCGCAGGACATCAACTTCGCGAGCTGCAACGGCCAGCTGCCGCCGCCGCATCTTCCGGCCTCGTTCCTGGCCCACCTGCAGGCGGCCCTTACGGGTCAGTTCTCGAACATCCTCGGCGGCTGCGCCGGCCTGGCCTACGGCGACAACATCGCCCGCGGCTACGTGACGGTCGACACGGTCAACAACTGCACCCTGCGCTTCCCCGGCGACCTCGGCTACTTCGCCGCCGGCGGCACGGGCGACGCCACCAACCAGAACGTCCTCTGGGGCGACTA
>DATNKQ010000344.1:0-5680 GCA_035603315.1 Thermoanaerobaculia bacterium | reverse complement strand
CGCCGAGCATCTGGCCCAGGCGCTGCTTGAGCGATGCCCGCTCGGACGAGCCGGGCGCGTAGGAGCGAACCGGCTCGTTGACCGGGGTGGGGACGGGGGAGATGGCGTTCGACATCGATTCCTCCAGGAGCTTGAATTTGCGGCTACGGCTTGAGCGCCGCCCAACCGAAAAGGAGCAGGCCGGCGATCATCAGCAGGCCGCCGAGCGGCGTCACGGCGCCCAGCCAGCGCGGGCCGCCCAGGGCGAGCCCGGCGACCGTGCCGCTGAAGACCGCGGTCCCGGCGACGAGGCACCAGCCGGCGCCGGCGAAGCCGCAGCCGGCGCTCTTTCCGGCGACCCCGACGAGAGCCAGCGAGAGCCCCCCATACATGAGATACCGCGCCGCCGTCTCCCAGAGGGCGAGGGAGTGGGGGTCGAGGCGCGAGGAGAGGGCGTGGGCGCCGAAGGCGCCGGCGATCACCGCCAGGGCGGCGCCGAAGGCGCCGATCGCGATCCAGTTGGGGGTCATGGGGTCTCCGTGTCCAAATCCGACCGGCATTCTAGCGCGGCTGGCACCCGGCACCGGGAGGTCCCTCCCGATTGTCATCCCGAGCGAGAGCGAGGGACCTGGGGGAAGAGCGGCGCGAAGGCCTTTGCTGCCAGAGGTTTGGGAGGCCTCCCCCCACCCAGGTCCCTCGCTCACGCTCGGGATGACAGACCCTAAGCTCTCGCGCGGCAACCGCGGCGCGCCCCGGGAGACGGTGGGATAGGATGCCCGAAATTCATGCCCAGCGTCTACGACCTGAAGCCGGCCTTCCAGCGCCTGCTGCGGCCCCTCTGCCGCGCTCTGGCGGGCGCCGGCGTCACCGCCAACCAGGTGACGGCGGCGGCGGCCGTCCTCTCGCTCGCCGCCGGCGCCTGCATCGCCTGGAAGCCGGACGCGCGCTGGCCGCTCCTCCTCCTGCCGCCCGTCCTCCTGGCACGGATGGCGTTGAACGCTATCGACGGCATGCTCGCCCGCGAGCACGGCATGAAGAGCGCGCTGGGGGGGATCTTGAACGAGCTGGGCGACGTCGTTTCCGACGCCGCCCTCTACCTGCCTCTCGCCCTGGTCCCGGGGATCGATCCCCGGCTGCTGGTCCCGGCCGTCGTCCTTGCCGTCATCGTCGAGATGACGGGCGTCGTCGCCGTTCAGATCGGCGCCTCGCGGCGCTACGACGGACCGATGGGCAAGAGCGACCGCGCCTTCGTCTTCGGCGCCCTCGGGCTCGCGCTCGGCCTCGGCGCCCCCGCCGGCATCTGGCTCGACGCGCTCTTCGCCCTGATGATCGTGGCGCTCGTCCTGACCGTCGTCAACCGGGCGCGGCGGGCGCTCGCCGAGAGGGTCCCGACGCCGTGACGGACCGCCTCGCCGCCGTGTGGGCCGGCGTCGCCGGCCGCGTCCCGCCCGCCGTCGCCTGGGCCCTCGTGGGCGTCTTCGCCCTCCTCGTCGTCGCCAGCCTCGCCGTCTGGCTCCTCCACCGCTGGAAGCCCCAGCACGATTGGACCGAGCTCACCCAGCGGGTGCGCACCTGGTGGGTGATGGCCGGCGTCTTCGCCGTTGCCATGCTCCTCTCCCGCCGGGTCTCGCTCGCCTTCTTCGCCTTCGTCAGCTTCCTCGCCCTCAAGGAGTATCTGTCGCTCATCCCCACCCGCCGGGCCGACCGCCGGGTCCTCTTCTGGGCCTACCTGGCGATCCCCGTGCAGTACCTGTGGATCGACATGCGGTGGTACGGGATGTTCATCATCTTCATCCCCGTCTACGCCTTCCTGCTGCTGCCCATGCGCATGGTGCTGATCGGCGAGACGAGCGGCTTCCTGCGCGCCGCCGGCACCCTCCACTGGGGGATGATGGCGACCGTCTTCAGCGTCAGCCACGTGGCCTTCCTGCTGATGCTGCCCGCCGCCGTCAACCCGCGGGGCGGCGGCCCCGGCCTCGTCCTCTACCTGGTCTTCCTCACCCAGTTCAACGACGTCGCGCAGTACCTGTGGGGCAAGTCGCTCGGCCGCCACAAGGCGATCCCCAAGGTGAGCCCCGGGAAGACCGTGGAGGGGCTCCTGGGCGGCGTCGCCACGACCCTTGCCCTCGCCGTGCTGCTCGCCCCCCTCCTCACCCCCCTCACCCGGCTCGAGTCGGTCATCGCCGGGCTGCTGATCGGCCTCGGCGGCTTCGTGGGCGACGTCGTCATCTCGGCCTTGAAGCGCGACCTGGGGATCAAGGACAGCGGCAGCCTCCTGCCAGGCCACGGCGGCATCCTCGACCGCATCGACAGCCTCACCTACACGGCGCCGCTCTTCTTCCACTTCGTCTGGTACCTGCACGGCACCATGGTCACCCGCCTGGGAGGCTAAGGAAACCAGCTTGAGCCGGCTGCCGCGCTTCCTCTTCTTCTGGCTGGTGGTGCGGCCGGTGGTGCTCCTGGGGCTGGGCTTGAACGTCCGCCACCGCGAGCGGCTGCCGCGAGAGGGTCCGGCCGTCCTCGTCGCCAACCACAACAGCCACCTCGACACCATGGTGCTGATGACGCTCCTGCCGAGCCGGCTCCTGCCGCGGGTGCGGCCGGTGGCGGCGGCCGACTACTTCCTCCGCAACCGGCTGATCGCCTGGTTCGCCCTGGAGGTGATCGGCATCCTCCCCATCGAACGCGGGGGGAGGGCGCCGGGCACCGATCCCCTGGCGGGGGTCTCGGCGGCGCTCGCCCGGGGCGAGATCGTCATCCTCTTCCCGGAGGGCTCGCGCGGCGAGCCCGAGCGGCTCGCGGAGTTCAAGAGCGGCGTCGCCCGCCTCGCCCTCCGCTGCCCGGAGGTGCCGGTCATCCCCCTCTTCCTTCACGGCCTCGGCAAGGCCCTCCCCAAGGGCGCCTTCTTCCCCGTCCCCTTCTTCTGCGACGTCTTCGTGGGCGAGCCGCTGCCGCCGGCAACCGACAAGGACACCTACCTGCAGGAGCTCAAGAGCCGCATGCAGGCCCTCGCCGGCGAGGGGCAGTTCTCGGTCTGGGAGTGAGCGGCCGATCCGGCCGGTACGGTAAACTGTGGGTTGGAGAGAAGAAGCGATGTCCTGGCCCCGTCCGGCACAGCAAGACCTCATGACCGGCGAGGAGATCCTCGGGCGGCCCGACCTCGGACCCTGCGAGCTGATCGATGGGAGGGTGGTTCCATTGGGACCGACGAGCTTTGACCACGGGCGGATCGAGCTGCGCCTGGGCGCCGCTCTCCTAGCCTACGCGGAGTCGAGCGGGCGTGGCGAGGCGGGGGGCGGCGAGGTGGGAATCTACCTCCGCCGCGGCCCCGATACCGTCCGCGCCGCCGACGCCCTCTTCATCTCCGCCGAGCGCTACGCCCGCCGCGGCCCCTCGGGCTACCTGGACGTCGCCCCCGAGCTGGTGGCCGAGATCCTCTCGCCCGCCGACCGCTGGAGCGACGTCACCGCGAAGATCGAAGAGTACCTCGCCGCCGGCGTGGTGGTCGTCTGGGTGGTCGACCCGGCCCTGCGCAAGGTCCTCGCCTACCGCTCGCTGACCGACGTCCGGCAGTTCTCCCTCGGGGACGCGCTGGAAGACACCGAGGTCTTGCCCGGCTTCTCCCTGCCGCTCGCCGCGCTGTTCCTAGAGTAGAGCCGCGATCAGATCTCCCCCAGCCGGCGCACCGAGGCGACCCGGTCGTGGGGGATGAAGAGGCGGTCGTACTTCTTGAAGACGCCGAAGCGGGCGGCCTTCTGGAGGTAGTCCTCCTTGGAGCGGCCGCCCTCACCGTCGCGATGGACATCGACGTCGTCGAGCACGACGCCGCGGGCGTCCATGTCGTCGCAGCGGCCGACGAAGACCTCCGGACCGGTGGTGTCGACCACCACGGTGATCCCGTGCAGCTCGCTCTTGCCCTGGTGGAAGGTGCCCATGCGGGAGAGCTTAGACCGGGACGGCGCAGTGCTCGGTGAAGACCGCCGTCAGGTCGTGGGCCACGGCGTGGGCGTCGCGCCCCTCGATGCGGTGGCGGGGCAGGAAGTAGACCAACTCGCCGTCCTTGAAAAAGGCGATCGACGGGCTGCTCGGCGGGATGTCGGCGATGTAGCCGCGGGCGCGGGCGGTGGCCTCGAGGTCCTGGCCGGCGAAGACGGTCGCCACGCGGTCGGGCCGGCGGTCGTGCTGCAGGGCGATCCGTATGCCGGGGCGGGCCATCCCCGCCGCGCAGCCGCAGACGGAGTTGACCACCAGCATGGCGGTCCCCTGCTTCTCGTTCATGAAGGCGTCGACGTCGGCCGCGGTGAGCAGCTCCTTGACGCCCAGGCTGGTGAGCTCGTCGCGCATCGGCTTGACCAAGAGCGGGCTATAGGGCACGGGCACTCTCCTTTGAGATGACTTTGTCGCCAGCCGCCGGAACGGAACGGCGGGCGGTCGCGTCTATCTTACGTCCTTACGTCAAGCGAAACCAACGCGGGACCAGCCGCCATTCCCGGAGCGGCTCCGTTGGGCCTCGCTTCCGCTCCTCATCCCCCGGACAGTCGGGTGATGATGGGCAGCAGGCGATCGTTGACGATCTGCGGCTCGAGGATCTCGACCCCCATGCCGGCCAAGAGATTCGAGCCGGCGCCCGCGGCATCGGGCCGGGGATCGAAGCGCTGGACGACGCGGGCGCGCAGGCGGATGGGCTCGGCCCCCAGCTCGGGCGGATGGATGTCGATCGACACCACCTCCTGGAGGCGCCCCGGGTGGCGCGTGGAGACGAAGAGGCCGCCGTTTTTGATGTCGCGCTGATAGACGTCAAGGAAATGGCGCGGCGACGAGAAGCGGACGCTGAACACCCCGCCGCCCAGCGGCGGCGGCGATGCCGGCGGGAGAGCGGTCGGGGCCGGCGGGACGGAAGCGCTCTCGGGCTCCAGGGCAGGGGCCGCCGGCGGCGCGGCCGGAGCAAGGGGAGGCGCGGCGGTTGGAGACGGGGAAGGGTGCGTCGCTTCGGCGTAGGGCACCGCCTCGGTGCTCTCCAGGGCGGCGTGGGGGAGCAGCTCGTGGATCAGCTCGTCGATGGTGAGGAAGCGGACGCCCATCCCCGACTGCGCCACCCGCCCGAGCTCGCCGGGGATCTTGCGGGCGTGGGCCACCACGCCTTCCACCATGAAGCCGTGCTCGCGATCGAGGATCTCGACGCGCACCCGGCAGCCCGAGGGGAGCGGGCTGTTGCTGCCGATGAACATTCCCGTGAGCGAGATGTTGGTGGTGTATCCCGGGTAGGCGTGGGTCTCCCCACGCTTCCAGAAGTTGACCTGGAGACGCCTCAGGCGGCGCGCGCTGCGGCGGCGGGTCACGGCGGCATTCTACCCAATCCCTTTGGGAAGGCGGGCGCCGGCTGCTGCTACCATGCGGGCCGCCGATGCGCGCCCGCTGGCGGAGGTCGAGGAGGCGCTCCGCAGCATGATCCGGCGGGAGGCGCTGAAAGTGATGATCCGGCCGTAGGATGGGGCCGTGAGGTGGCGATGAACGAGCCGCTGAAGATCCCCAACCCGCCCGGCCGCCCGCTCCTGGTCTATGACGGCGACTGCGACTTCTGCCGTTACTGGCTCGCCCGCTGGCGCCGGTACCTGGGCGGCCTCGTCGACGAAGAGCCGTCGCAGACCGCCGCCGGCCGCTTCCCAACCATCCCCCCGGAGCGCTTCCGCCGCTCCGTCCA
>DATNKQ010000342.1:0-3569 GCA_035603315.1 Thermoanaerobaculia bacterium | reverse complement strand
AGGTCGCGGTTGGTGGCCGCCACCAGGCGGAAATCGACGTCGATGAGCTCGCTGCCGCCCACCCGCATGATCTGGCGCTCCTCGAGGACGCGCAGCAGCTTGACCTGCAGCTCCGGGTAGAGCTCGCTGATCTCGTCCAGGAAGAGGGTTCCGCGGTGAGCCACCTCGAACTTGCCGATCTTGCGGTTCACGGCGCCGGTGAAGGCCCCCCGCTCGTGCCCGAAGAGCTCGCTCTCCAGGATGTCGGAGGGGATGGCGCCGCAGTTGATGGCGAGGAAGCGCTCGTTGCGCCGCGGGCTGGCGCGGTGGATGGCGCTCGCCACCAGCTCCTTGCCCGTCCCGCTCTCGCCGATGATGAGGACGGAGGAGCGCGTGGGAGCGACCAGCCTCATCTGCTCGAAGAGGCGCTCCATGGGAGCCGAGCGGCCGATGATGCTCTCGAAGCCGTAGCGCTTGTCGAGCATCTCGCGGAGGTTCGAGACCTCTTCCTTGAGCTGCTCCCTCTCCATCAGGTTCGCCACCCGCTTGCGCAGCTCGAAGAGGTCGACCGGCTTGGTCAGGTAGTCGTCGGCCCCCACCCGCATGGCCTCGACTGCCGAGTCGATCGAGCCGAAGGCGGTCACCAGCATGATGCGCAGGTCGTACTTGCGCTCCTTCACCTCGTTCAAGAACGCCAGGCCGTCCATGCCCGGCATCCGCAGGTCGCAGATGGCCAGGCGCGCCCCGTCGTTCTCGTCCAGGTACTCGAGGGCCTTCTTGGCGTCGTCGAAAGTGCGCACGGCGTGCCCCGCCCGTTCGATGGCGATGGCCATCGACTCGCGCGAGCCGGTCTCGTCGTCGATCACCAGGACCTGAGGGGTGTCCGCCATGAGCTGGTCATTTTGGCACACTCTTCGCCCCAGGGCGAACGACGATTCGGTCGGGAGGCGACGGGGGTTCGAGCTGCGGGCGGTGCTCAAACTCGGCCCTGCGGGCCTCAGACAGTTGCGCTCCGTCCTCGCTCGACCCCCGTCGCCTCTCGGCCTCGCCGCCCCACGGTGGCCGCGGTACTATTGAAAGCTACCTCGTCCCATGTCCCTCCCTTTCGAGACCTCGCCCCGCCCGTCCGGCCAGCCGACCACCCTCACCGGGGTGCTGGAGCGCGTCGTCTTCGCCAACGAGGAGAACGCCTGGAGCGTCGTCAGGCTGGCTGTCGCCGGACAGCGCGAGCCGGTCACCGCGGTGGGGAACCTCCTGGGAGTGCAGCCGGGCGAGAGCCTGCGTCTGGAAGGCGAGTGGACCGCCGATCCCAAGTACGGCCGCCAGTTCCGCGTCGTCTCCTACCGCACGGTGGCGCCGGCGACGGTGGAGGGGATCGAGCGCTACCTGGGCTCGGGCCTCATCCGCGGCATCGGCAAGGTCATGGCCTCGCGACTGGTGGCCCGCTTCGGCCTGCAGACCCTGGAGGTGATCGACCACCAGCCGGAGCGGCTGGCGGAGGTCGCGGGAATCGGCCCCAAGCGCCGTGGGGACATCCTGCGCGCCTGGGTCGAGCAGCGGGGGATCAAGGAGGTGATGGTCTTCCTGCAGTCGCACGGGGTGTCGACCGGCTACGCGATCAAGATCTACAAGCGTTACGGCAGCCAGGCCATGGAGGTGGTGCGGGACAACCCCTTCCGCCTGGCCATCGACGTCCGCGGCATCGGCTTCAAATCGGCCGACAAGATCGCCGCCGCCCTGGGCATCCCGCCGGACGCGCCCCAGCGCGTCGAGGCCGGCCTGCTCCACCTCCTGGACGAGGCGGCGGACCGCGGCCACCTCTACCTCCCCGAGAGCCGTCTGGCGGAGGAGGCCGAGCGGCTCCTGGGCGTCGGCCGCCAGCGCATTGAAGCGGCCCTCGGCGCGCTCTCGGCGGCCGACCAGGCGGTGATCGAGCCGCTCCCCTCCCTACCGGCGGAAACCGCCGACGCGGCGGTCTTCCTGAAGCCGCTCCACGCCGCCGAGGCAGGGGTGGCAGCACGCCTCCAGGCGCTCCTCGCCCAGCCGGCGCTGCCGCTCGCCATCGACGTCGAGCGGGCGCTTCAGTGGTTCGAGGCCCGCGAGCGCCTCTCCCTCGCCCGCGAGCAACGGGAGGCCATCCGCCGCGGCCTCCTCTCGAAGGTGCTGGTGATCACCGGCGGCCCCGGCACCGGCAAGACCACGCTGGTGCGCGGCATCGTGCAGATCCTTGAGAAGAAGGGGCGGACGGTCCTCCTGGCCGCCCCCACCGGCCGGGCGGCCAAGCGCCTGGCGGAGGCGACCGGCGCCGCCGCCGCGACCCTCCACCGCCTGCTCGAGTTCGACCCTCAGACGCGCGGCTTCAACCGCAACCGCGATCGCCCGCTCGCCGGCGACCTCCTCATCGTCGACGAGGCGTCGATGCTCGACACCATCCTCGCCTACCACCTGCTCAAGGCGGTGCCCAACGGCGGCCGCGTGGTGCTGGTGGGCGACGTCGACCAGCTCCCCTCGGTGGGACCCGGGCGGGTGCTCGCCGACCTCATCCGCTCGCAGGCCGTCGACGTCGTGCGCCTGACCGACATCTTCCGCCAGGCGGAGCGCAGCCAGATCGTCGTCAACGCCCACCGGGTGAACCACGGCCTGGAGCCGATCCTGACGGCGAAGGAAGGCGAGGGGGACTTCTTCTTCCTCGAGCGCCGGAACCCGGAGGAGGTGCTGGCGACGATCGGCGAGCTGGTGTCGCGCCGCATCCCGGCGCGCTTCGGCCTCGACCCCTTCGACGACGTCCAGGTGCTGACGCCGATGAACCGCGGCACCCTGGGAACCGAGAACCTGAACGCCGTCCTGCGCCAGCTCCTGAATCCGGCCGGCACCACGGTGTCGCGGGGCGCCCACAGCCTGCGGGTGGGCGACAAGGTGATGCAGGTGCGCAACAACTACGATCTGGAGGTCTGGAACGGCGACGTGGGGAGGGTCCTGGCGGTGGACGAGGAGGAGGAGCGGCTGACGGTCTCCTTCGACGGCCGCGCCGTTTCCTACGAGCTGTCGAGCCTCGACGAGCTGGCACTCGCCTACGCCTGCTCGATCCACAAGTCGCAGGGCAGCGAGTACCCCTGCGTCGTCATTCCTCTCCACACCCAGCACTACGTCATGCTGCAGCGCAACCTGCTCTACACCGCACTGACGCGGGGCCGCCGCCTCGCCATCCTGGTGGGCGAGCGCCGGGCGCTCGCCGTGGCGGTCGCCAACGGGCGCACCGGCGACCGCTTTACCCGCCTCGCCGAGCGCCTGGCCCCGGGCCGCTGATCCCTGTCGCGCCCCCTATCGCGGAGGCTCCGACGGTCCGAAGGGGTCCGGCGGCGGGGTCACGGCGGTCTCCGCGCGCAGGCCGGCCGGCGGCGACATGGCCGGCCCGCCACCGGCGGGAGCCGCCGGAGCGGCCGGAGTCAGGCGATAGCGGCGGGCGCCCTGGAACTCGAGGAGGATGGCGCCCACCCCGAAGATCCAGGCGCAGTGGCGCACTATGAAGCTGGCGAGCAGGAACATGGCGGCGAAGAAGTCGAGCATGCCGCTCCCCAGGCTGAGCAGCC
>DATNKQ010000328.1:0-11805 GCA_035603315.1 Thermoanaerobaculia bacterium | reverse complement strand
GGGGTCGATGAAGTTGGGCACCACGTCGATGCGGTTCTGGATCGAGAGCTGCTCGACCGTCGTCCGCCGCAGCGACTCCGAGACCGCGGTCACGGCGTCGCTCTCGAGGATGCCGAAGCGGGTGGTCTCGAGATAGCTGGGATCGTTGCCCACCAGGGTTACGTCGGTGCCGTGGAGGGTGGTGACGACGGGCAGCGGTTGGGGGGCGACGATCTGCCGCGCCAGCACGGCGGAGACAGCGTTGGGGATGGCGTAGTGGACGTGCAGCACGTCGAGGCCGTTGTGGCGCGCCACCTCGACCATCTTGGTGGCGAGCGCCAGCGGATAGGGCGGGTACTCGAAGAGCGGGTAACGCGGCACGATCACCTCGTGGAAGTAGAGCTTCGAGGTGACGAAGGAGAGCCGCGAGGGGAGGGCGTAGCTGATGACGTGGACCTCGTCGCCGCCCTCGGCCAGGGCCATGGCGAGCTCGGTCGCCACGATGCCGGAGCCGCCGTAGGTGGGGTAGCAGCTGATGCCGATCTTCATCGCACCCCCTGCGGCAGGAGGGCCATGGGATCGGGGACGGCGAGCGGCAGGCGGCTCCAGAAGGGCTCGCCGTAGGTGGCGCCGATGAGCGCCCCGAAGTGGCGGGCGCGGCCCTCGATCATGAGCGAGAACTCCGCGGTCGAGATCTTGGTCACCGGCTCCTCCCGGCGTTCCTCGGCCTGGAAGAGCTGGCTGCGGTAGGCGCGGAGCGCCTGGATCTTGACCTCCCAGGTCGCCGTCACGTCGACGACGAAGCGGGGGTCGAAGGGGTCGTGCTGCATGAAGGAGAAAACCGCGGCCGGGCGGTGCGCCTCCCCCTCGCCGCGGTTGACGAGGCCGGAGTAGAAGCAGGCGGACTCGACCAGCTGATGAGCGCGGGTATGGTCGGGGTGGCGGTCGTGCGGCGTCGGGCCCAGCACCAGCTCCGGCCGCCAGGCCCGCAGCACCTCGATGAGAGCGTCCTCCTCGGCCTCCCCCTGCCGCAGGCCGCCGTCGCCGCAGTCGAGGAAGGCGAGGTCGGTGGCGCCCAGCGCCTCGGCCGCCCGCTCGGCCTCGGCCAGGCGCTCCTCGGCGGTGCCGCGGGTGCCGCGCTCGCCGCGGGTCAGGTGGAGGATGCCCACCCGCCGCCCGCTCTGGGCGAGGAGGGCGAGGGTGCCGCCGCAGGCGAGCTCGACGTCGTCCGGATGCGCGCCGATGGCGAGGACGTCGAGCTTCATGGCGAGATCACCTGCAAGTGCGCGGGATCGAGCTCCATCTGCTCCCAGAGGCTCTCGGCGAAGCGCGGCCCGTAGCGGCTGCCGAAGTGGGCGACGGCGACGACCCGCTCCTGCGGCCGGCCGAGGGGCAGGCAGGCCTCGCGGAGCTGTGCGATCCGCCGGCTCTGCACCTCGTCGCGGCGGACGGCGGCGGCGACCGCCTTCTCGGCGAAGAGGTCGAGGGCGCGGAGGACCTGCTCGCGCGTCTTCTCCCACGGCCGCTCGAGGTTGGGGTCGAGGGCCAGGGCCGGCCCCCGCAGGCCTTGCAAGGTCTCCTCCACGCGGCGGCGCGCCGGGGCCAGGAAGTCGACGCCGGACCGCTCCGCCTGCGCGCGGTCGAGGGCCGGGCGGTCGCCCAAGAGGGCGGCGAGCGTCAAGCCGGTCTTCGCCAGGCGTTCGATCTGCCGGCTATCGAGAATCAGCGCCTGCGGCCGCAGGGCGGCCAACGGACCCTCGACCTCGATCACCGGATAGAGGGCCGCCGCCTGCGGCAGGTAGGAGAGCTCGCCGGGGCCGAGCACCTGCAGGCAGGTCCCCAGGACGGCGTCCTGCAAGGCCGGCCGGGCGAGGACGCCGGGCGAGACGACGCCGGGGTTCTCGTCGATCGTCCGCAAGAGCTCTTGGACGCTGCCGCCGGCCGTCTCCTGCTCTCGCCCGCGGAGGGCGAAGCCCTCGGCCCCCCGCCACTCGATGCGCCGCCGCTCGCCCCGCTCGCCGCCAGCGAGCAGGAAGAGCGGGCTCGCGCCCCGTTGCGGGCTGACCTGGAGGGCGAACCCGCGATCGCCGATCTGCCCGTCGCGGAGCGCCGAGGCCTCCTCGACCGCCTGCCGCCGCTCGACCAGGCGCCGCAGCCAGGGGCGCTCGGCCGACTTGAGGGCGGGGAGCATGGAATCCAGGAGGAGGGGACAGCGCGCTCCCAGGAGGTGGGCCATGAGCCGGCAGAAGGCCTCGCCGAAGCGCGCGTCGGGGCGGTACCAGCGCCCGACCTGCTCCACCCATTCGGCGTTCCAGTCGCCGGGCGCCGCCGCGGCAAGCTCGCGGAGAAGATCGGAGACGGCAGGCCCCAGGGTCCGCATCCCCACCGGCGTGAGCGGCTCGAGGTCGGGTCCGAGGTCGAAGGAACGCACCCCTTCCGCGGTCGGCACCACGGCCGCCGCCACCTCCGCGTAGTCGTGGTCCTCGGTCGCCACCCAGAAGACCGCCACCGCCGGCTCCCCCGCCTCCTCGAGCGCCGCCGCCCAGCGCGCCGCGGCGATCATCTTGACGGCGGAGAGGAGCGGCCCGCCGAGGAGGCCCGGCTGCTGGCCGGCCACCACCACCCGCGTCGACGGGTCGGCGAGGCGCCGCGCCAACTCGTCCGCCCGCGGATGGCCGTAGGAGCGGTTGGCGACCGCCAGGGACTCGGCCAGGGCGGGGCGGCCGGCCGGCGCGCGCGGAAGGGCGGAGGCCGCCGGCAGGGTCCCCGGGGCGAGAAAGCGCAGGGGCGCCAGGAGGTCCAGGTCGTAGCCGGCCAGGAAGGCGGCCGGCATCGGTGGCAGGAGCCCGGCCGCCGCGAGGTCCACGCTCAGGGCCTCAGGCCGGCTTGTGACCGACGAGGATGAGCCGTTCGCTGTCACGGTCATAGGGTTCTCCCGCGAAGTTGCCGAAGATCTGGTCCGCCTCCAACCCGGCCCAGCGCAGGCCGATGGTGACCTCCTCCTGCCGGTAGATCCGCACGCTCTCCAGGAACGACCGCGCCGGCGCACCGGGCGCGAGCACCTGGATGCGCTTGTTGATGCGCTGATGGAAGGCATCGTACCAGCGCTCGATCTCCACCCGGTGGGCCGCGGTCTCCTGCACCTCGTGGGGCGTCAAGGTGCGCAGGGCGTAGGGCGGGTTCAGGAGATCGATCAAGAACTCGCCGCCGGGCCGGAGGACGCGGGCGATCTCCTCCAGGACGAGGAAGTTCTCGCGCTCTCCTTCGAAGTAACCGAACGAGGTGAAGAAGTTGAGGACCCAATCGAAGCTGGCGGCGGCGAACGGGAGGCGGCGCATGTCGCCCGCCACCCGCGGCAGCCCGCGCTCCGCCATTCTGGCCAGGAGGGTGAGGGAAAGGTCGACGCCGAGCGTCCGGTAGCCGCGCCGCCGCAGGGCGGCGGTGTGGCGGCCGGCGCCGCAGGCAAGGTCGAGGACGGCCCGCGGGCGCGTCTCGGCGAGCACCCGCGCGACGAAGTCGACGTGCTCTTGGGCTTCCTCGTCGTCGCGGTGGGAGTACAGCTCGAGATACTCCTCCCCGAACCAGTCCTGGTACCAGGCCATCGCCGGGGTATGCTATGCGAAATGCCCTCTTCCCTACGGGCGAGCCCGCCGGTGCGCCACGCCGCCGTGGCGGCTTTCCTCCTCCATTTAGCTGCCGCCCTCTGGGTATGGAACACCTGGAGCGGATTCGGCCGCGGCAACGTGCTGGTGTGGATGGATTTCCCCTCCTCGCTCGCCTTCCTGCAGCTGCGCGGCCGCTGGCTCCTCGCCGGCAGCGTGCTGGTGGGCGGCCTCGAGTGGGCCGTCGTGGCCGGGCTCCTCACCTACTTCCTCGGCCGCTCCGCACGACGGTAAGCGGTGGTGAGCGGTTAGAATGAGCGCCATGACGAGGATGGTGAAGATCGGCAACGTCGCCGTCGACCCGCCGCTGTGGCTGGCGCCGATGGCGGGGGTAACCGACCGCGACTTCCGCCTGATCGTGCGGCGGATCGGCGGCGTCGGCGTGGTGTCGATGGAGTTCGTCTCCTCGAAGGCGATCGTCTCCGGCAACCAGCGCACCCGCGAGTTCATGTACTGGAGCCCCGAGGAGCGGCCGCTCGCCATCCAGATCTATGGCTCGGACGCCGCCACCATGGCGGAGGCGGCGCGGGTGGTCGAGGAGCTGGGGGCCGACATCTGTGACATCAACATGGGCTGCCCCGCCAACAAGGTGCTGAAAGGCTGCGCCGGCGCGGCCCTGATGGGCGACCCCGGGCTCGCCGAGAGGATCGTCCGCTCCGTCCGGCGGGCGATCTCGATCCCGCTGACCGTCAAGTTCCGCCTCGGGCTCGACGACGGCCGGCGCAACTACCTGGAGCTGGGGCGGATCTGCGAGGCCAACGGCGTCGCCGCCGTCGCCATGCACGCGCGCACGGCGCGCCAGATGTTCTCCGGCGGCGCCGACTGGAGCCATCTCGCGCTGCTCAAGGAGAGCCTGGCCATCCCGGTGATCGGCAACGGCGACGTGCGCGATCCGGAGGACGCGGCGCGACTGCTGACCGAGACGGGCTGCGACGGCGTGATGATCGGCCGCGGCGCCACCACCAACCCCTGGATCTTTCGCCAGATCGCCGCCCGCGTCTGGGGCGGCACGTACCTGGAGCCCACGCTCGAGGACCGGCGCGACCTCGTCCTCGGTCACTTCCGCATGGTGGCCGAGCGCGAGAGCTCGAAGTACGCCCTCCACAAGCTGCGGAAGTTCACCGGCTGGTACACCCACGGCCTGCCCAACGGCAGGCGCCTGCGCCAGAGCATCAACCAGCAGCCGGACGTCGCCAGCTTCCTCGGCGCCGTCGAGGATTTCTTCGACCAGATCCTGGTCGAGCGGGCGGCCTGAAGCCGCCGCGCTCATCCTCTCGCCCGCGCCGCGCGTACATCTCTAGCAGGGAGGGATTCGTGCCATGACCCAGAAACGGACCATCGATCGCCTCATCTTCGTCTTCAGCGCCGGGTCGGGAGCCCTGAACGCCTTCGTCGACAGCGCCAAAAAGCTGCTCATGATCAAGGGCTGCACCCTCTGCGGCATCACCCACGGGCTGGCCGGCGAGAAGTCCGAATGGAAGGAGTGCAAGGAGGAGATCGGGGTGCCGGTCGACTACGTCCACAGCGACGAGATCGACGCCCGCCTCGGCCGGGTAGTGGGCGAGAGCCTGCCCTGCATCGTCGCCGAGGCGCAGGGCGAGCTCATCCTGCTGCTCAATCCCGACGCCCTAGAGCGTTGCCGGGGGAGCGTCTCCGACCTGAAGGGCCGCCTCAACTACTTCGCCTCGATGCATCAGCTCGCCTTCCCCGCCGCGCACGCCTTCGCCGCCGATCCCGCGCCGGGCATGGGCAGCCCGCAGGCGCGGCCCGGCTGACCGCTCGATGCCCGGCTCGATTTCCGACGCTGCCGGCGCCACCTCCCACGAGATCGAGCTCGCGGTCGAGCCGCGATCGGCCTTCGCCGCCGCCGTCCGGGCGGCGGAGCGCTGGGGGGCCGAGCTCGAGCCCGATGGCGGAGGGGCCAGCCACGGCCGGCTCCGGCTGCCGGTGACGGCAGGCCTTCGCAGGGGGTGGCTGGCAGGGAGCCTGGGGGTCGATCCCGTGGGCCCAGCGGGATCGCGGATGGTCTTCCAGGTCGCCGAGAGCGACTACCATCTCCAGTTGGGCAGCGTGGCGGTGCTGGCGATCGGCGCCGCCGGAGCGCTCGTCGTCGTCCTCTGGCCCTTCTTCCCCCAGCTCACCCCCCTCGCCCCCTTCGGCGCCCTCTTGGCCCTCTGCGCCTGGTTCCTCGTCGCCCGCTTGCACGGGAGCGGCCCCGAGGAGTTCCTGGAGACGGTGGCAGCGACCGCCGCCGAGACCGGCCGGGCAGCGCCACCCTGAAGGCACGGGAATCGCCGGACCGGCGGGCTGGTTTATACTGAGGCCAGCAGCTTGGCTCGTTCTTTCTCAATTCGGGGGCGTACCGGTTTCGACGGGGAACAACAGCGGATCGAGAGCAGCGTGTCGAGTTTCCACTCGTAAAAGCGGAAAACGATAACTGCGAACGACAACTTCGCCCTCGCGGCCTAATACGCCGTGACGTCTTGCCAGGGGCGCGGCCCGCCACTCCTGGCTAGGCGCAACTCAAGCGGGTCGAAGGGTCTGGAGCGCCTTACTCCGGATCCGGATCTCGAACTAAGGCTGGCCGCCGCGCGAGGCGCCCTCTTCCAAAGCGCGAACGGCGAGAATTCAAATAGAGGGATACGCACGTAGAAGCTTTCGAGACGCGTTTCTCGGACGTGGGTTCGACTCCCACCGCCTCCACCATCCCCCCTTTCAACACTTTACTTTCCAATTCTGTCTCGCTACTTCCCCCATCGGGGGAAGCCCGGCTCACTCCGCGAGCGCGCCGGCGGCTCTGAATGCCGCCGCGATGCTCTCCGCGAAGGGAGGCCGAAGCACGCCCACCTCGGTGATGATGGCGGTGATGAGATCGTGCGGGGTGACGTCGAAGGCGAAGTTGAGCGCCGGCGTCTCGTCCGGGGCGATGCGGGTGCCGAACACCTCGGTCACCTCTCCCGCCTGCCGCTCCTCGATGGGGATGTCGGCTCCCGTCGCCGTCTCGCGGTCGATGGTCGAGAGCGGGGCGGCGACATAGAAGGGGATGCCGTGGCGGTGAGCGAGCACCGCCACCGTGTAAGTGCCGATTTTGTTGGCGGTGTCGCCGTCGGCGGCGATACGGTCGGCGCCGACGACGATCCTCTCGACCAGCCCCTGCGCCATGAGGGTGCCGGCGCTGGAGTCGGTGACCAGCCGGAAGGGGATGCCGAGGCGCTTGAGCTCCCAGGTCGTCAGCCGCGCCCCCTGGAGGAGAGGCCGGGTCTCGTCGACCCACACCTGCCGCACCTTGCCCTGCTCCCAGGCGGACTGGATCACCCCGAGGGCGGTGCCGTAGCCGGCGGTGGCGAGCGACCCCGTGTTGCAGTGGGTGAGCACGCGGTCGCCGCCGGCGAAGAGGGTCGCCCCGTGCTCGCCGATGCGCCGGTTGATCGCCACGTCCTCGGCGTGGAGGTCGTGCGCCCAGGCGAGGAGCGCGTCGGCCACCGCCGGGGCGCCGCCGGCGGCGCTCGCCGCGAAGACCCGGCGCCCGCGCGCCAGCGCCCAGCGCAGATTGACGGCGGTCGGCCGCGTGGCACCCAAGAGGCTCGCCACTTCGTCGAAGCGCCGGGTGAGGGCGGCCACCGACCCGTCGGGCATCTCGCGCAGACCGAGGGCCAAGCCGTAGGCCGCGGCGACGCCGATGGCCGGGGCGCCGCGCACGGCCAGCCGGCGGATGGCGTCGGCGATCTGCTCGGGCCGCACGCAGTCCAACCAGACCTCAGCCGTGGGGAGCCGCGTCTGGTCGAGCAGCTTGAGACTCCCCGCCTCCCAGCGCAGGGGCGAGAACGGTTCGGCCGTGACCGCGGTCTCCGGGCTCATCGGGCTATCTTACGATGGGCGGCGCTCCGCCCGCGCCTGCTACAATCCGCACCGCTCTCGCAGATGCACTTCCCCCAGCCGGCAAGGAGACACTGCTTGTGAAAGGCAATCCGCAGGACCTCGGATTCTCGACTCGCGCCATCCACGCCGGCCAGCCTCCCGATCCCGTCACCGGAGCGGTGGCGGTGCCAATCTACCAGACCTCGACCTACGTGCAGGAGGCGCTCGGCGAGCACAAGGGGTTCGAGTACGCGCGTCTCCACAACCCGACGCGCGACGCCCTCCAGGCCAACATCGCGTCGCTCGAACGGGGGATCGCCGGCCACGCCTTCGCCTCCGGCATGGCCGCCATCTCGGCGCTCATGACGCTGTTCAAGAGCGGCGACCACATCGTCGTCTCGCGCAACGTCTACGGCGGCACCTACCGCCTGTTCAGCAAGATCCTCGAGCGCTACGGGCTCACGTTCACCTGGGTCGACGCGACCGACCTCGCCGCCATCGAGGGGGCGATGACCGACAGCACCCGCATGCTCTTCCTGGAGACCCCCACCAATCCGATGATGGAGGTCACCGACATCGCCGCGGCGGCGGCCATCGCCCACGCGCGGAAGGCCATCGTGGCGGTCGACAACACCTTCCTCTCTCCCTACCTGCAGCGCCCGCTCGAGCTGGGGGCGGACGTCGTCATCCACTCTGCCACCAAGTTCCTCAACGGCCACAGCGACACGCTCTCCGGGCTCCTGGTGTCGGCGCGCCCGGAGGAGGCCGAGTGGTTCACCTTCGCCCAGAAATCCGCCGGCGGCGTCCCCTCGCCCTTCGAGTGTTTCCTCGTGCTGCGCGGGATCAAGACCCTCGCCGTGCGCATGGACCGCCACGAGGCCAACGCCAAGGCGATCGCCCGCTTCCTCGTCGACCATCCCAAGGTGGCGCGGGTGCTCTATCCCGGCCTCCCCGACCATCCCGGGCACGCCATCCAGAAGCGCCAGGCCTCCGGCTTCGGCTCCATGATCACCATCGACATGGGCACCCTGGAGGCGGCGAAAGCGCTGCTCAAGGGGGTGCGCCTGATGAGTCTCGCGGAGAGCCTGGGCGGCGTCGAGAGCCTGATCTCTCACCCCGCCACCATGACCCACGCCTCCGTCGAGCCGGAGGAGCGCAAGAAGCTCGGCATTACCGACAGCCTGGTGCGCCTCTCGGTGGGGATCGAGGATGTGGAGGATCTGCTGGCTGACCTGGACCACGCGCTCGCCGGAGTCTAGGCCGCATTTTCTCGCCACCTCGCCGCTTCGACCCTGCGGAGGCCCGCGCCTGCGGCGTGCCGATCCAGAAACTCGGAGACAGACTAAGCCGGTCGAGGATGCGACTCTAGAAGTTCGTGTCCTCGGGATCGGCGGCGTAGGCGAGCTCTTCCTCCTCGTCGTCGGAGAAGTCCGCCTCCTTGTCGATGCTCGCGGCGATCCAGTCGAGGAAGGTCTGCTCGCCGCGCGCGACGCTGAACGAGAGGATCTCGGGGAGCTCGTAGCTGTGGAGCTCGCGGATCGTCGCCGCCACGTCCTCGAACTCCCCCTCGAGCGTCTTGATGATGAGGACGAGCTCGCCGTCCTTGCAGATCTTTCCGCGCCAACGGTAGATGGAGCGGACGCCCGGGAGGATGTTGACGCACGCCGCCTGCCGGCGGGCGATGATCTCGCGCGCGATCAAGTAGGCCTGCTCCTCGGTGCCGACGGTGGTGACGACGGCGATAGCGCGCATGGCCAGCCACGTTACTGCACTCATTCCGAGGGAGTCAATCGGGGATAGTCTGGGGCGCGGCTCAATT
Source organism: Thermoanaerobaculia bacterium (assembly GCA_035603315.1). GTDB lineage: Bacteria > Acidobacteriota > Thermoanaerobaculia > Multivoradales > UBA5704 > DATNKQ01. Next base: position 2,487 of record DATNKQ010000328.1, on the reverse strand, counting down.
TCGCCTCCCTCTATTCGTGCCAGGTCTCCGTCTTGAAATCGTAGGTCAGCACCCGGACCTTGGCGGTCCGCCCGTAGACCCGTACGGCCGCCAGCTGATCGACGCCGTCGGTCAGATAGAGCGACCCCGGCGTCGACGTGCCCAGCGAGCTGAAGGACGCGAGGTCGGAATCGTTGAAGCGGATCGGATCGTCGGTGCGATCGAGCCAGTGAGAAGGATCGCCGGGATCGCGGACCGGCCGGCCGGGAGGGAAGCCGAAGCGCACGTCGCGGCCTAGATGCTGGAGGGGGCGCGCCGCCTCGACCAGCGGATCGACACCCGAGCGGATCTCCGCGTTCGAGACGCCGTCGCCATTGCCGTCCCGATAGAGCGCGAAGGTCGTCGGGCCGCTCGTGGTGTCGAACTTGACCGCCACCTCCGCGCTGCGGCGGATGGCGAGCCACCGCGCGCCGCGCAGCACGCCAACCAGCTCCTCGGCCGCCAGGCGGACGCGGAACTGGGAGGTCATCCGCAGGAGAGGCGGCACACCGACGACCGTCACCAAGCCGAAAGCGGCCAAGGCGACCACCAGCTCGACGACTTGGAAGCCGCGGGTCGAAGACTTCGAAGCTCGCATGATGGGCTCCCCGCGGCGGCGGCACGGAAGGTGAGGTCCGCACCGCCGCCCCGATCGCTAGTGCGAGGTCTTCCTGAGCGGCGGTTTCTTGCTGGCGGCTTGGTTGGGGACGGACTTCTTCGCCGGCGTCGCCCCCTTGGCGCCGATCTTCTTCGGGGTCGCCGTCTCCTTGGAGACCGCCTTCTTTGGCGGCGCGCTCGCCTTCGGAGAGCTCTTCGGGGCAGCCGCCTTTTTGGGGGAGGCGGCCTTCTTGCCGCGCGCCCCGGATTTGCCGCTGCCGCGGACCTTGTCGGTCAGGGTGCTGGCGCCCGAGACCACGACGTAGGGCTTGATCTGGTTGAACAGCTTCTCGCCGACGCCGTTGACCAGCATGAGGTCCTCGGGCGTCTTGAAGAGACCGTTCTGACTGCGGTACTCGACGATGCGGTCGGCGACCGCCGAGCCCACCCGGGGCAGCATCGTCAGCTTGGCGGCGTCGGCGGTGTTGACGTTGACCACCTTCTTGGCCTCGACCGCGGAGGCCTCCAGGGCGGTGCTCGCCAGCGCGGCGAGGAACAGGATGTTGAGAAGTCGGCGTGAGCGATGCATGGCACTCTCCTTTTCTTGGTCGTTTCGGGTTGAGCGTCTTCAATGCAGCTCGGGGCCGTTCCGGCCCCGGGCTCTCCCTGTCGTGGCGTCGTCAAGATCTCCTCGGTCGCCTCTGCACCCCCTCTCCGGTTGGTTGACGGGAGGGCGACAAGATCAAGCTCCTTGCCATCTCCTACAGACGAGGCAAGTGCTTGAAATAGAATGGTTTACTGAGGATGATGCGAGGCCGCTGGACGAGCCGGCCGTCCAGCGATTCAGCGGCCCCTGGGCCGCCGAAGGGGAGGGAAGGCTGTGGCCCCCGGGGAGAGAGCGGACCGGCGGGGGTCGTCCAGGGATTCAGTCAGGCGCGCGATCTTCTGACGCCCGCGGCAGGAGCGGGCGCGACGATTCGCGCGCCGCGCCCCTTTCGGGTAGATTTACCCGGCCATGGCGAAGGAGAGATCCGTCCTACGCGAGTACCTGGAGGCGCTGCTCATCGCGGCCATCTTCCTGCGCTTCGCCAACACCTTCGTCATCCAGACCTTCTACATCCCCAGCGGCTCGATGGAAGAGACCCTGCTCGTGGGCGACCATCTCTTCGTCAACCGCTTCATCTACGGACCGGCCGCCACCGGCGCCGAGAGGTCGCTCCTGCCCCTGCGCACCGTGCGGCGCGGCGACATCGTGGTCTTCCGTTCCCCCGAGAATCCGGCGATCGACATAGTCAAACGCTGCGTGGGCCTGCCCGGCGACAAGATCGAGATGGTCGCCAAGCAGCTCTACATCAACGGCAAGGCGGTCCAGGACTCGACCTACGCCGTCCACAAAGGTCCCGATCTACCGCTCTATGACGAGCGGGAGCGCCGGCGCGACAATTTCGGGCCTTACCTCGTGCCGCCCGAGAGCTACTTCTGCATGGGCGACAACCGGGACAACTCCTACGACTCGCGCTACTGGGGCTCGCTGCCCGCCCACCTGCTGAAGGGCCGGCCGGTGTTCATCTACTGGTCGTACGGCGGCGAGACCGGCGGCGAAGGGCCGGACTCCATCCGGCAGTTCGGCCGGACGGCCATGGGTTTCCTGACGAAGACCCGCTGGTCCCGGACTCTCCACCTCATCCGTTAGTCCTCCGCGGTCCTCGACATATACCCCTTCCCCATGAGCGAGAAGTCCCTGTTCCGCGAGTACCTGGAAGCGCTCCTCATCGCGGTGATCTTCGCCACCTTCGCCCGCACCTACGTCGTGCAGGCTTTCAAGATCCCCTCGGGCTCGATGGAGCAGAACCTCCTGATCGGCGATCACAT
>DATNKQ010000320.1:0-2011 GCA_035603315.1 Thermoanaerobaculia bacterium | reverse complement strand
AGCCTCAGGACTACGACCACGATTTCCGCGGTTGGGTGACGGTGCGGACGGCGCTCGAGCAGAGCCTCAACGTGCCGACCGTCCGGCTCTCCCTGCAGGTGGGGCTGCCGCGGGTCATCTCGCTCGCCCAGGCCATGGGGCTTGGCGGCCGGCTCGATCCGATGCCTGCCCTCGCCCTGGGCGCCTTCGAGGTCACCCCGCGCGAGTTGGCGGAGGTCTACGCGACGCTCGCCGGCGGCGGCCTGCGGCCGCCCCTCCACGGCCTCGCCGCCGTCGTCGACCGCGCCGGCGAGCCGGTGGTGGGCAAGGACCTGCCGGCGCCCAGCCGGGTCCTCGACCCGCAGGCGGCCTTCCTCGTGACCTCCGTCCTCCAGGGCGTGCTCGACCGCGGCACGGCCCAGGGGGCTCGCAGCCAAGGAGTGCGCGGCGAGCTGGCTGGCAAGACCGGCACCACGACGGGCCGCCGCGACAACTGGTTCGCCGGCTACTCGCCGGACCGGGTGACGGTCGTTTGGGTGGGCTACGACGACAACGCCAAGAGCCGGCTCTCGGGCTCGAGCGCCGCACTGCCGATCTGGAGCCGCTACGTCCGCGCCATGCGTCCGGCGGAGGGATACCCAGCCTTCCCCGTTCCCCCGGGAGTCGTCACCGCCACCGTCGACCCCTCGACCGGGCAGCTGGCGACCGCGGCCTGCCCCTTCTCGGTCACCGACGTCTTCCCGGAGTGGCAGGTGCCCACTCAGCCCTGCACCCGCCATCTCCTGGGCGGCGAGAACGATCCCTGGAGGTCGGCGAGCCTGGGGCCGGCCATCGATGCCGCGAGCGGAGGGAACGGAGCCGGCGGAGTCAGCGGACAGGACGAGACCGGCACCATCCTCATCCGCCGCAGCAGCGCGCCGCGGGCGCCGGACCCGGCGGTTGAGCCAGGGGACGAGTCGGCGCAGGAGGACCCGCGGCCGCCCGAGGAAGGCATCGATCCGCCGCCGCCTCCGCCTCCACCCTGACCGGGTTCATCCAAAAAGCGGATGGGCGCGTAGAAGGGTAGGAAGCGGTCGCTCCCCTGGGGATCGGCGCCGCCACGCGAGGCCCATGAACCCATCGCTCCTGCGAGCCGCCGACCGCCCGGGCGCGGAGCCTGGGGACCGCCGAGGACCTTACGGCCGGGCATTGCGTGTCGTATATTCGGGCTGCAAGGAGAAAGACCGCTTGGAGCACCTCCGGGCCGAGCCCGACGATGCATCTCTGCTCGCCGCGGTGGCGCGTGGAGACCTGGATTCGTTCCAGGCTTTCTATCAGCGCTACGCCGGACGTGTGCTCTCCTACGCGCGCCAGCTGAGCCGCAACCGTGAGCTCGCCGAGGACGTGACACAGGAGGTTTTCACGGCCGTGTGGAGCAAGGCCGGCAGCTTCCGGCCCGACCGCGGCGACCCCGCCGGCTGGCTCTACACCATGACCCGCAACCGCCTCATCGACCATTGGCGCAAGGCGGGGGCGGGAGCCGAGCACGCCACCCTGGGCGAGGAGCATCCCGCCGGCCGGCCGGAGGGGGTCGACGTGCTGCTGACCGTGCAGCAGGCCCTTTCGCGAGTCGAGCCGGAGCAGCGCCGGGCCATCGAAATGGCCTACTTCGGCGGCTTTACCTACGAGGAGACCGCCCGCCGGCTCGAGCTGCCGGTCGGCACCCTGAAGTCGCGCATCCGCTCGGGCTTGAAAGCGATGCGCTCGGTGCTCGAGGCAACCTAAAGTGAGACGCGAGACGACAATGCACCCACCCGAGGAGACCCTGCTCGCCTTCGCTAGCGGCGAGGCCGACCTGCCGTATCGGGTGGCGATCGAGGGCCACCTCTCCTCCTGCGCTGCCTGCCGCGGCGCCCTGGGCGAGCTGACCCTCCCGGGCGCCAGGCTGTTGCGCGGTCTCGACGAGGAGCGCCCTCCCGATCGCGTCTGGCAGCAGCTCCTGGCACGGATCGGCAGCTTGGAACGGCGGCTGGAAGCCGACCCGCTCGCCGAG
>DATNKQ010000316.1:0-6283 GCA_035603315.1 Thermoanaerobaculia bacterium | reverse complement strand
CCTGGACGCGGACGCGGCCAGCCTGCCGCTGGCGCTCGACCGCGGCGACCGGCTGGCCGAGGTCCGGCAGGCGCTGGGCGGGATCTCCGAGGTGACGGTCAAGCCCGGCCGCGCGGCGATCTCGCTGGTCAGCGAGGACCTCGGAAGCTCTCCCGCGCTGGTCGAGGAGGCGCTGTCGGCGGCCGCCGGCTTCGCGCCGCGGCTGGTGCGCGAGGGAGTCGCCTGTCCGGTCGTGCGCTTTCTCGTCGACGAGGACGAGGCTCCTGCGGCCCTGGCGACCGTCCACGCCAAGCTCTTCCCGGAGGAGGCGACATGACCCGCCTCGCCCTCGTGGGCCATGGCCGCATGGGGCGGCTCGTCGAGCGGCTGGCGCCGGAGCACGGCTTCGAGGTGGTCCTGCGGTTGAGGGGCGCGGACAACGTCGGCGGCGCCGGCATCACTCCGGAGAGCTGCCGCGGCGTCGAGGTCGCCGTCGACTTCTCGACCGCCGCCGCCGTGCCCGCGAACGCCGAGCGGCTCGCCGCCCTCGGCATCGCCAACGTCGTCGGCACGACCGGCTGGCTGGCGGAGCTCCCGCGCGTGAGGGCCGTCGTCGAGCGCCATGGGACGGGCCTCGTCCACGGCGCCAACTTCTCGCTCGGCGTGCAGGTCTTCTACCGCCTCGCCGAGACGGCGGCCCGCCTGCTGGCGGAGACTGACGACTACGGAGCCTGGGCCTACGAGATCCACCACGCGATGAAGAAGGACGCCCCCTCCGGCACCCTGCTCAAGCTGGTGCAGCGGATGGAGGCGGCGGGCTACGGCCGGCGCATCGACGTCGCCAGCAACCGCGCCGGCGCCATCCCCGGCACCCACCGCGTCGGCTTCGACTCGGAGGCTGATACCATCACCCTCGAGCACCAGGCCCGGAGCCGCAAGGGGTTCGCGCGCGGGGCCCTGCGGGCGGCCCGCTGGGTGCTCGGCCGGCAGGGCTGCTTCGAGTTCGGCGACATCTGGGAAGAGACCCTTCAGAAGCCTTGAGGAGAAGCCATGTTCCAAGGTTGCGGCACCGCCCTGGTCACCCCGTTCCGCTCCGACCTCTCGCTCGACGAGGAGGCGCTGCGCCGGCTTCTCGCCCGCCAGCTCGAGGGCGGCATCCACTTCCTCGTCCCCTGCGGCACCACCGGCGAGAACCCGACGCTCTCCAAGGAGGAGCAGCGGAGAGTCGTCGAGATCACCCTCGAAGAGGCCGGCGGCAAGGTGCCGATCCTCGCCGGCGCCGGCGGCTACGACACCCGCGGGGTGATCGCCATGGCCCGCGAGTACGAGGCGATGGGGGTCGACGGCCTCCTCTCGGTCACCCCCTACTACAACAAGCCGACGCCGGAAGGGCTCTTCGAGCACTACCGGGCGATCGCCCGCGCCACCCGACTGCCCATCGTCGTCTACAACGTCCCCGGCCGCACGGGGACCAACGTCAGCCCCCAGACGCTTGCCCGCTTGGCCGAGATCGAGACCGTGGTGGGGGTCAAGGAGGCGTCCGGCAACATCTCGCAGATGGCGGCCATCTTCCAGCTCGTGCCGGACGACTTCCTGGTGCTCTCGGGCGACGACGCCATCACCCTGCCTTTGGCCGCCCTGGGCGGGGCGGGCATCATCTCGGTGGCCTCGAACGAGGTTCCCTTCGCGATGTCGCGGCTCGCCGCGCTCTGCCTGGAGGGCGACTTCCCGGCCGCCCGCGAGGTGCATCGCCGGCTCCACCCGCTCCTCGAGGTCAACTTCATCGAGGCCAACCCCGGGCCGGTCAAGGCGGCGCTCGCCATGATGGGGTTGATCGAGCCGGTCTACCGGCTGCCGATGGTGCCGCCGCAGCCAGAGAGCCAGCGCCAGATCGAAACGGTGCTGGTCTCCCTCGGTCTCATCCCCGGCGGCGTCGAGGAGCCGCTGGCCGCCGAGGCTGCCTTCCGGAGCTGAGGTGGCGGCCGCGCTGTCCGACCTGGCGGCGAGCATCGAGCGCCTCTACGCCGATCCTCCGGCGGAGTATCTCCCCGAGCACCGCCGGCTCTTCGAATCCTTCCGGGCCGCGCTCGATCGCGGCGAGGCGCGGGCCGCCGAGCCCGATCCCGGCACCCCCTGCGGCTGGCGCGCCAATCCCTGGGTCAAGCAGGGCATCCTCCTCGGCTTCCGCATGGGCCGGATCGTTGACCTGTCGATCGTCTCGAGCAGCGGCACCGGCCGGCTACCCTTCTTCGACAAGGACACCTACCCCCTCAAGACCTTCACCGCCGAGAGCGGCGTCCGCATCGTGCTGGGCGGCTCCGCCATCCGGGAGGGCTGCTTCATCGGCCGTGGGGTGACCTGCATGCCCCCCATGTACATCAACGTCGGCGCCTACGTCGACGACGGCACCATGGTCGACTCCCACGCCCTAGTGGGGAGCTGCGCCCAGGTCGGCAAGCGCGTGCACCTCTCCGCCGCCGCCCAGCTCGGCGGGGTCCTGGAGCCGGTGGGAGCGCTGCCGGTGATCGTCGAGGACGAGGTCCTGGTGGGGGGCAACTGCGGAGTCTACGAGGGCACCGTCGTCAAGCGCCGGGCGGTCCTCGGCGCCGGCACCATCCTCACCCGCTCGACCCCGGTCTACGACCTCATCCGCGAGACCGTTCACAAAGCCGCCGCCGGCGAGCCCCTCGTGATCCCCGAAAATGCCGTCGTCGTCCCCGGAGCCCGCGCCGTCACCCACGGCGCCGGCAAGGGCTGGAACCTCTCGCTCTACACTCCGGTCATCGTCAAGTACCGCGACGAGTCGACCGACGAGCGGGTGCAGCTGGAGGATTGGCTGCGGTAGCGGCCTTCACCCCCCCAGCATCTGCAGCAACAGCACCTGGCTCGTCGCCGAGGGCGAACCGACGACGGCGCGGAGGAGGAGCTTGATCTTGGCCTCCAGGGCCTTTGCCACCGCGGTGTCGGAGTCGAAAGGGAGGGTGAGGAAGCCGAGATTGGCGCCGGGGAAACCGGCGCCGTCGACCTTGATCGGCACCAGGTTGGGATGGGCTCCCAGGAGATCCCAGAAGAGCGAGCCGTCACCCGCGGCTCCCTCCGCATCCAAGCCGGAGTCATCCACTACGACGACGAGCGGCCGCCGCTCCGCCGCCGCCACGAGCGCGGTCCGTTCGCCCGCCGCGGCCGGCCCGCGGAGCACGGCGAGCGCCGGCCCGCCGGCCGGCAGATGAGCCAGCTCCGCGAGCGTCAGGAGCCGAGCCTCGGTTCTCAGGCCGAAGATTTCTGGGTACCCCTCCGGGCAGGGCGAGGGCAGCGCCACCGCGCGTCCCGGGGCGGCGAAGAGGTCGGCGGCGAGCGACAGCGCCTGGATCGGGCCGGCGGTGACGATCGGCAGCGAGGACGGCAGGCCGGGGAGCCGACCGCGGCGCTGGCGCTCGCGCCAACGCTGGCGGAGCTCGGCCAGTCCCTCGACCGGCGAGTAGAGGAAGGCCTGGCTGCGAGCGGCCTCGTCCAGCCCTTCCAGGGCCGCCGCCATGACCGGCAGCGGCACGGCCTTGCCGCGGCCGTCGGTGATCTGGCCGATGGTGGCGTTGAAGGCCTTCCCGCGCGCTTCGGCCGTCTGCTCGGGCAGGAAGTTGGCCGGCAGGCGGAGCCGCCGACCGAGCGGCGACAGCGCCTCCCAGAGGGCCGGCGAGGCGGCCTGGATGGCGGCGTCGGCCGCGGTCTCCGGCTCGGTCATCGGCGCATCCTATCGTCTCCGCGCGGTTGCGGGTCTGTGGCACGATAGCCGCGGCTGCTCGCCGACGTGTGGTCTTCGAGAGGAGGTCAGAGATCATGGACACGGTATGGGAAGGTCTCCGCTGGGCCCTTGGCGTCACCGTAGAGCCCCGTTCCTACAACCTGCTACAGGTCAGCTTGCGGGCGATCGTCGTGTACAGCTGGGGACTCGTGATCCTGCGGATCGGCCTGCGCCGGTCGCTCAGCCGGACCGGCATCTTCGACATCGTGCTCGGCATCATTTTAGGCTCGGTGCTGTCGCGCGCCGTCAACGGCTCCGCCACCTTGATCCCCACCCTGGGAGGGTCCGCCGTGCTGGTCGCCCTGCACCGCCTCCTCGGGTTTCTGGCCTTCCACTCCCATCGCTTCGGCAACCTGATCAAGGGCCGGGCCGTCCTCCTGCTGCGGGACGGCAAGGCGATTCCCGAGGCGCTGCGCAAGAACAGCATCACCCGGCGCGACGTCGACGAGTTCCTGCACCTGCACGGCCTGCTGGAGGCCCGCCACGCCCGCGAGGTGCGGCTGGAGAGAAACGGCGAGGTCAGCGTCGTGCCATACCGCAATCGCGGGGTCGCGGCCGGAACGCGTCCGCCGGAGCAGCTGCCGCCGCCCACCTGAGTCGAGTTGCGATAATCCCGGGGTCCGGCTACAATTTAGAGTTCGCAGCCGGACGGCAGGAGCTTCTAGCTTGCCGCAGGAGTTCCCTTCGCCCCGGCCGACCCCACTGCAGCGGCGCCGGTACCCGCGGTCACCATCCGACACGCCGCCGCACCTCGCTTCTCAGCGAGGACGAGACTTCAGGAGAAACCATGATGTCAGCGCAAGCCGAGACCCTTCCCTTCCAGGCCGAGACCAAGCAGCTCCTGGATCTGATGATCCATTCTCTCTACTCGAACAAGGAGATCTTCCTCCGCGAGCTGATCTCGAACGCCTCCGACGCCCTCGACCGGCTGCGCTTCGAGGCGCTGACCCGGCCGGAGCTGCTCGCCGGCGACGAGACGCTCGAGATCCGGCTGGAAGCGGACCGCCAGAAGCGGACCCTGACCATCCACGACAACGGCATCGGCATGAGCCGCGAGGAGGTCATCGCCAACATCGGCACGATCGCCAAGTCGGGCACCCGCGAGCTCGTCGAGCGGCTGAAGGAGGGGGAGTCCAAGCAGACCATCGCCGAGCTCATCGGCCAGTTCGGGGTGGGCTTCTACTCCTCGTTCATGGCCGCCGACCGCCTGGAGCTGCTGACCCGCCGGGCCGGCGAGGAGACCGCCACCCGCTGGGAGTCGACGGGAGACGGCACCTATCAGATCGCCGATGCCGAGAAGACGGGGCGCGGCACCTCGATCACCCTCCACCTGAAGCCCGAGGATCGCGAGAACGGCATGGACGACTTCAGCGACCGCTGGGTCATCAGCCGGATCGTCCGCCGCTACTCCGACTTCGTCTCCTACCCGATCATCTTGAAGGCCGAGAAGGATCCCGAGATCGAGGACCTCGCCAAGGAGAAGGAGACCGGAGAGAAGCCGGTGATGCCGCTCGAAGAGAAGACCCTCAACTCGATGAAGCCGATCTGGACGATGCCGCAGTCCGAGGTGACGAGCGAGCAGTACAACGACTTCTACCGCCACGTCTCGAACGACTGGACCGAGCCGCTCAAGGTCATACCCTTCAAGGCGGAGGGGCGGATCGAGTACCAGGCCCTGCTCTTCATCCCCGCGGCCGCGCCTTACGACCTCTACTACGTGGCTTCGAAGGTCGGGCTGCAGCTCTACGTCAAGCGCATCCAGATCATGGAACGCTGCGAGGACCTCCTGCCGCGCTACCTGCGCTTCGTGCGCGGCGTCGTCGACTCGCCGGACCTGGCGCTCAACATCTCGCGCGAGATGCTGCAGCAGGACCGCCACATCGCCCTGATCCGCAAGGGCCTGACCAAGAAGGTGCTCGACTTCCTCGACGAGCTCAAGGAGAAGGAGGCGGACAAGTACCTGACCTTCTGGAAAGAGTTCGGCCGCGCCATCAAGGAGGGCGTGGGCTCGGACTACGACAACAAGGAGCGGCTCCTGGAGCTGCTGATCTTCGAGTCGTCGAACGACTCCGAGAAGCTGACGACCCTGAAGGACTACGTGGCGCGGCTGAAGGAGGGGCAGACGGAGATCTTCTATCTGACCGGCGAGTCGCGCGCCCAGGTCGAGAACTCGCCGCACCTGGAGGCCCTGAAGGAGAAGGGTTACGAGGTCCTTTACCTCGTCGACACCGTCGATGAGCTGCTGACGCAGTCGCTGCACGAATATGGCGGCAAGCGCCTCAAGTCGGTCGGCAAAGGCACGGTGTCGGTGGGCAGCGAGGACGAGAAGAAGCAGGCCGAGGAGGAGCTCAAGGCCAAGGAGGAGGCCTTGAAGCCGCTCTTGGAAGCCCTGCAGAAGAAGCTCGACGCCTGGGTCAAGCAGGTCCGCCTGACCAGCCGGCTCACCGCCTCGCCGGTCTGCCTGGTGGGGGCCGAGCACGACTACAGCCCGCAGCTCGAGAAGCT